>JANNGQ010000561.1:0-5058 GCA_031403975.1 Planctomycetota bacterium | reverse complement strand
GGTCACGATCGGCGGGATCAGTGTGACCGATGATCCCCTGGCAATCAGGAAACGCATTGGTTACATGCCGGATTCTTTCGGAGTTTACGAGGACCTTACGGTAAATGAGTATCTGCATTTTTTTGCAGCGGCTTACGACATTCCGGCTTCTCAACGCGGACGAACAGTCGGGGACGTACTGGCACTGACCGACCTGACGGCAAAGGCAGGAGAACCGGTTGATGCATTGTCACGCGGCATGAAACAGAGACTGGGACTGGCTCGCGTGCTGCTGCACGATCCGGATTTGCTGTTGCTGGACGAACCGGCCAGCGGTCTGGACCCACGAGCGCGCATCGAAATGCGCGAAATGCTGCTCGCCCTGAAAGAAATGGGCAAGACGATCCTCATTTCCAGCCATATTCTGCACGAACTGTCTCTGTTGTGTACCAGAATCGGCATCATCGAAGCGGGACAGATGGTGACCGAAGGGTCGCTCGAAGATATTTACCGGCGACTCGGATTGATGCAGTTGATCCACGTGCAACTGGTCAACGGAAGCGAAACGCTGATCGATCAGATCGGTCGGATTTCCGGCGTCGAGGAAGTCCAGGTGCACGCGGATCGACTGGCCATTCGTGTACGTGCCGAGCGCCTGCCGCCGGAAGAATTGCTGGACGGAATGTATGCTCTGGGCGCCCGCATGAGAATGTTCCAGCCGGAAGCCATGGAACTGGAAACAGCGTTTATGAAGCTCACTGAAGGCAGGACGGCATGAGACACCTGTCGCGCAAATGGAAACTTCCTTTGCTTGCCAAAGAGCTCACCGAGCAGGCGGCGAGGAAGCGAACGTACGTGATACGATTCGCGTATACCGCGCTTCTGTTTGTCGTAACGTGTGCGCTGTTTTACGGAAATCTGTCATCCGACGGAACGACGAGCGTGCTTGGACGCGGACGACCGATGTTCAATCAACTCGTCACATTGCAGTTCTGGGGGATCTATCTACTGCTGCCGGCGACGGTCTGCAGCGTGATCAGCAGTGAGAAGGAGAAAGACAGTCTGAGCCTGTTGATGCTGACAACTCTGACACCCTGGCAGATTATCGTCCAGAAGTTGTTCGGCCGACTGATTCCGATGTTCGCCTTCCTGTTCATTTCGTTTCCGTTGATGGCCATCGCGTTCAGTAACGGTGGGGTGACTTCGAGTCATATGTGGTCCGGCATTCTGCTGTTGGCGCTCACATGTCTGCAGGTCGGTTCGTTTTCCATTGCCTGTTCGGCCTTCTTCCGCACGACGTACGAGGCCTTTGCCGCCAGCTATCTTTGCTTCCTTCTGCTGTGCTATATGATTCCAGGAATGTTTACGCCCAATGTGTTCGCATGGGCCGAGACGCGCACGCTGCAGGAAGTCGTCGCCGGTTCGACGATGATCATCTTTTCGATCGGTGGTTTCCTGTTCCTGGCCCGTGTGTTTCTTGAATCCAGAGCATTCGTCCCGGCCCGAAACTATCTGCTGGAACTCTTCAGGCACCTCGACGGGATCTTCACGGATATGAACCGTGTGACGGGCGGTATCGTGCTGACAAAGGATGTGGACATGCTGCCGGGCACGCAGCCGGTGGCGTGGCGCGAGACGTCGAAGAAGTCGCTGGGGACGGTTCGCTATCTGTTCCGCGTGCTGGTGTTGCTGGAGCTGCCATTGTTGTGGACGTTTCAGTTAGTCCGCGGGCCGATCAGCGGAACGTCGGCCGACGTTGTATCCGTGCTGCTCTATGTGCTTTGGGGAGTATCGGCGGCCATGGTCGCCGTTCATGCCGCTGGCCTGGTTTCGTCGGAGCGATCGAGACAGACTCTGGACGTATTGCTCACAACGCCAATTGCCGCACGAAACATCATTCTGCAGAAGTTTCGAGGTGTCAGACGACTGATCTGCGTGCTGTGCGTTCCGTTACTCAGCATCTTCATGTTCGAAAAATGGTTCAAGAGCAGCTACAGATGGGATTATGTCCTTTGGTCAACTGTTTTTGTTCTGATCTACCTGCCGCTGACGGCATGGTTTTCCATGTGGTTGGGACTGAAGATCCGCTCGCAGGTTCGCGCGACTTTGGTGTCCATTTGTCTGATTGTCGCCTGGCTGACATTGCCAGTGGCCATCCGATATCTCTTAGCGGACGGCTTCAACGTTGAGGTATCGGGCAGTGCTCGATACCTGTGGATATTCAGCCCCACGGTTGTGATTCGCGGGATTGAGTCGGGAGCCCCGACAGATATTGGAATCCCCGATCCCCATTGGCCGTTCTATTTGGCGAACGCCGTGTTTTACGGGTTCCTTCTGTGGCTGTTCCGACACATTTCGTTGAAAGACGCCGATCAGCATCTGGGACGAATCAAAGGGGCTGCCGGTTTTGCAGGAGTCTCTGGGAAACCCCGGCGACAGACGCTGACGAGGCCAGTGCCTCAGACCATTCCAGCTACCGCTCGGAAACGCTCCCGTGAGTCGCTATGAAAACTTGACTTAACGTGAACAGGTTTCCTGCAATAAGTAGTCCAAACACGGTTTTCTCAGGACGGACTGACAAGCCGGTTGCCTGTGTCGTCAATGATGCAGGCACGATCCATTTGCTCCGGGCATCAGGTGGAGCGATATGCATCTGGAAATGATCGAAGTTGCTCGTGGTCAGTGTACGAAATGAAGCCGACGTGAATCTGCACCATGTTGTCGCAGCGGACCCTACTGGGCTTCCATGCACGCACTGCCGACGGCTATTCTGCGCCACGTGGCAGGCGTCCGCGCGCGGCTCGAGTTCGCCGCAACTTAGGTGCGCCGTTCGCACGACCTGCGACTCGATAGGAGACTCCTCAATGCGCCTCCGCACTTGGCTCGTAACAGCGCTCGCACTTCTCGTAACCCTCGGCGCGGCCCTGGCGGCGCAGGCCTCGAGCGCGCCTTCGACGCAGGCCGACGAATTGCGTGCGTTGGACGGCGAGTGGATCTTCGTCGAGGACCGCACCGAGGGCCACACCCTCGAGCAACTGGGCCCCCCCAGGGCCTCAAAGTTCTTGTTGCGCGTCGAGGAAGGCGCGGTGGTCCTGAACGGCCATGGCTCTGGGCACCGTGATGTGCGCATCGCGCTCGACGGCTCGATTACCGAAGTCGCCGAGCCGAATAATCGGGTCGTGCGCTACCACGGCGCGTGGAAGGACGGCACGTTCGAGTACGAGGTCGCGTTCGAGCGAGCGCCGGGCGCGCCCGACGGGATCGGGCTGATCCGGAGGAAGTTCCGCATCACGACCGACGGACTGCTCGTGAGCGTTGTGGTCGATCCGCCAGCGGGGAAGGAATCGGTCGGGCTCTACCGCCATGCGGAGGACATCGTGCTACCCGCGCCGGCCAAGGCCGCGATCGGCGACTTGTCCTGGCTGGCTGGCGCGTGGGTCGGAACGAGGAGCTCGGGGTCGTCGATCGAAGAGCGCTGGAGCCCACCGCTGGGCGGCGCGATGCTCGCAGTGTCGCGCTCAGTCAACACCAGCGGCAAGATGTCCATGTTCGAGTATCTGCGCATCGTCGAGCGCGATGGCGGGCTGGTCTACACCGCGCAGCCCGGCGGCAAGACGCCGACCGAGTTCGTGCTCACCGAGCTGAGCCCCACGCGCGCCGTGTTCGACAACCCGCGCCACGACTACCCGCGACGCATCGTGTACGAGCTCTCGCCCGAGGGCCAACTGAGTGCCACGATCGGCCAGCTCAAGGGCGGCACCCCCCGGCGCTTCGAGTTCAATCGCGAGGGCATCTAGGGGTGCCTGGCTTGAATGTCCCATCCCCGGAGTCAGCGCCGACGATGTCACGCGTCGGCACGTCGCGGCCCCAGATGCTGCGAAGTCGTGATCGCGGCGGCCCGGGGTGGCACTGATCGAAACATCGATCGTGTACTGATTCTCTGCCCGCCAACAAACGAGCAGTGATTTTAGTTTGGCTTCGAGACCTTGTGCATAGCGGCCTTTGCAACGGCAAAGCATTCCCGGATGTCGGCCAGAGGATCCTTTTCGTTTTCTTCATACTCCAGCGACAAGGCGCCATTGTCAGGAAACCCGGCCTCCTGCAGTTCCCGGAAGACGTCTTCCACGTTCAGGTGTCCTTTGCCCAGGATGACGCCCCGAGTCTTGTCCTTCATTTCCGCGAAGTCCTTCAGATGAATTCCATACAATCGTCCCTTGAGCAGACGAATGACCTCGGGAGCATTTTGTCCTGATCGAATGTAATGGCCGAGGTCGGCACATGCTCCAATTCGCTCGTCGCGTCCTTCGATGACTCGCAGCACATCGATTGCTTTGTTGTAACGATGTCCCGGGCCGTGGTTGTGAATGGCGACTCGAATATCAAATTTCTTCACCAGGTCGTTGAGGTTGTCAAAGGAATCCAGATCCGGGTCGGCCGTAATGCATCGCGAGCCAAGCTTCTGCGCAAACTCAAAGATCTTTCGGTTTTCGGCCGCGTCTTTGGTCAGCCGGTTCACACCGTGTCCGGAGATCGACATGCCCAGATCAGCGACCTGCTTCTTCGTGGCGGCTATTTCCTCATCGGAGGCATTCAATGCCAGCATTCCACTGTAGAACTCCACTTGCTCAAAGCCCATACTGCTGGCGTGCTTCAGAGCCTCATCACGACTGAAGCCTCGCAACGAGTAGAGCTGGATTCCGAGTTTTGGCCCGGTTCCTTCTGCAGCACGTGCCACTCGCGGAAGTGCTCCGCACGCAGTCAGGGTGGCGACCAGGGAAGTCTTCTGAAGAAATCTGCGTCGGGTCTGAGACGACATCGAATGCTCCATTGCGGATGGTGGGATTGCGAAAGCACTTCCCAGTAGTCTTTGGAGCATTCAGGGCGATCTCAAACATTGGGCGGTCGAAGACTCGTGAACTTCCGGGAAACGCTCACCCCGCATCAGCCAGGTAGGGTCCGCTGTGCAGACCATCTACGACTATCCTGCGAACTGCGGCGGCAGTGCCGCCACGTCCGCATGGCATGTGCCCGCGCCGATAACGAGCGGTCCTTTGTCGTGCCGGATGAACGTGAGCTCGG
>JANNGQ010000560.1:0-6483 GCA_031403975.1 Planctomycetota bacterium | reverse complement strand
GCCGCTATGCCGTCTCAGCTACTGACTCGTGATCCGAGGACGTCTCGACCAACAAAAAAAACCCGATGTCTTTGTGACACCGGGCTTTGGAGATGGTCTCCGAATACGGCCAAGCTGTCACAATCGCAAAACCCGGGTGTTGAGCGCCGTCTCATGATTGAAACGGGCCGATTGATCGGCATAACGCCCTGTACCCAGGCAATCGTTTATGAAACTTGACCGTAAGGAACACATTGAACTGAGACTCCAAACCTGCGACTCGTTTAACTGATACTTGCCAGCTGGCTGCGGATTGAGACGCGCAACGGAACCAGAAGGTTCACGGAATATTTCCATTTTCTGTTGGCCATCAGGATGCACCAGAAGACCCGATTGTTTCAAGTTTTGTGAAACATCTCTCCAGATTTGTCATTGAGGATTGAGCGCATGCACGAGTTGTGTTTCTTCGTCAAACCTTGACTGCACTGCCACCGGGTCGCGGACTGCGCTTGATGAATGCAGCCTCTGATACCACTGTTCATCATCCGGCCCCTGCACGATCGGCTGGCCATGCGGATCGGTAGGCAATCCGACCTGGAAGTCTGTGGCGAGGCCGCCGACCTGGGCGAGGCCTTGCGCCTGGTCGCCGACACCCAGCCCGATGTGGCCGTTGTTGATATCTCCCTCAAGACTGGCTGCGGCATCGACCTGATCAAGCGGATCAAGGACAACAACGACACGATCCGCATGCTGGTCTGGTCAACGCACCGTGAATCACTCTACGCCGAGCGTGCGCTCCGTGCCGGGGCGCTGGGCTACATCACGAAGGATCAGGCCACCGACAAGATCGTTGACGCCATCCGGCGGGTGCTGGGAGGCAAGGTCTACCTGAGCGACGCGATGGTCAAGACGATGTTGCGCCGCAGCGTCGGCGATGAGCGAAAGGAAATCATGCGTTCGCCTCTCGACGCGCTGGCCAATCGCGAGTTGGAGGTCTTTCGTCACATCGGCCAGGGCTTTAAGACTGCGAAGATTGCCGAGCGAATGCACTTCAGCATCAAAACCATCGAGACCTACCGCGACCGCATCCGGGAGAAACTGGACCTGAGCAATGGCACGGAGCTTGCCCACTTCGCGACGAAGTGGATGCTGGAGAACGGGTGAGATTCCTTAGTAATCGGCAAGGCACTAGCCGCCGGTGTATTTGCTGCATTTTAACGAACCGACACCGGTGGCTAGCGCCATTCCGCTCACTACTGCTTCTTCCGCTGTCCACGGGATGCTTGAAACGGAGACTGTGAGAGTGAGATCATTACACATCGAACGACACCGTACCGACCGTATCGGCTGGCTCCGTGCTGCGGTGCTGGGCGCAAACGATGGCATTGTCTCTACCGCTAGCCTTGTAGTTGGCGTGGCCGCTGCCAATGCCGCGAGCAGCGATATTCTGGTCACGGGTGTCGCCGGCCTGGTCGCCGGGGCGATGTCGATGGCGGCGGGCGAATACGTCTCCGTCAGCTCTCAGTCCGACACCGAACAGGCCGACATCGAGCGGGAGCGCAAGGAACTCGCAACCGACGAAGAATTCGAGCAGGAGGAGTTGGCGGCCATCTACGTCAAACGCGGTCTCGACGAGTCCCTGGCGAAACAGGTCGCCGCACAACTGATGGCCCGCGACGCTCTCACCACGCACGCCCGCGATGAGCTTGGGATTTCCGACCTCACCACGGCACGGCCCATCCAGGCGGCCCTGGCTTCCGCGGGAACTTTCGCGATCGGAGCGGCGATGCCGATGCTGACTGTGCTCGTCAGTCCCAGGGGCGTGCTGATTCCAGTCGTCGTCGTTACCTCAATCCTGTTTCTCGCACTGCTGGGTGCTTTCGGAGCTCACGCCGGCGGCGCGCCTCTACTGAGGAGCACCTTGCGGGTTACGGTTTGGGGCGCCCTCGCGATGGCGCTTACGGCAGGAGTTGGAGCGATGTTCGGTGCGGCGATTTGAGTTTGCGCAGCAGTTCGCTCGAATTGGCTTGATTGACACGTTCGCGAACAAGGCGGGAGCTGGCGATCACAGCCCGATAAGGTCAACTCGGAAGTAGTACGGCGTCACGATCGCGGCGGCACGCAAAGAAGTGCACGCCGAGGGTGCCGCTGAAGAAGAAGCGTCGTGGGAAAACCAAAATGGTGCTGACGATTCTGATCACGGTGGTAGTCACCTGTTGTGCCACGATCCTGTTTTTGAACGTGCGGGCGGGCGAAAAGCAAATCCGGTATCACGTCGAGCACCGTTTCGCGGTAGAAGACTCTCAGTTCCTGCGCTCCATGGGGCAGTTGCTGGGACCGGCGATCCTCGTTGGCAATGAGGTGAAAGCACTGCACAACGGGGATCAGATCTTCCCAGCGATGCTCGATGCCATTCGTGCCGCGCAGAAATCGATTACGTTTGAGACGTACATTTACTGGTCAGGTGACATTGGGCAACAGTTCTCGGATGCATTGTGTGAGCGGGCCGAGAACGGAGTAAAAGTACACGTGCTGCTGGATTGGGTCGGCACCGGCAGAATTGATGGAAAGTATCTGGAGCAAATGAAGGCGGCAGGCGTCGAACTGGAGCGTTATCACCCTTTGCGCTGGTACACGCTCACAAGGCTGAACAATCGCACGCACCGAAAACTCCTGGTGGTCGATGGCAGGATCGGGTTTACCGGAGGTGTGGGCATCGCCGACGAGTGGAACGGCAATGCCCAATCCGAGCAACATTGGCGTGACTCTCACTTTCAACTCAAGGGTCCTGCCGTGGCCCAGATGCAGGCGGCATTCAATGACAATTGGATCCGGACGCGAGCGGAGGTCCTCTATGCCGAAAACTATTTTCCGGAACTGCAGGAAGTTAAAGATTTCCAGGCGCAGGTATTCAAGAGCTCAATAGACGAAGGGAGTGAGAGCGTCCGGCTGATGTACCTGCTTTCCATCGCGTCGGCCACGAGGGATCTCCGGTTGCAGGCGGCTTACTTTGTGCCGGATGACCTGTCGATTGAGACCCTCGTGGCGGCACGAAAGCGAGGTGTGAATGTCGAGATTATTGTCCCGGGCCAGGTGATGGATGAAAGATTCGTCGAGCGCGCCAGCCGATCCCGCTGGGCCGACTTGCTGGATGCCGGCGTCCGCATCTACGAGTATCAGCCCACGATGTACCATTGCAAAGTGATGATCGTCGATGGCATCTGGGTGTCGGTCGGCTCCACAAATTTTGACGATCGTTCATTCCGACTGAACGCTGAGGCCAGGGCAACCGCATTTGGGCCTCTTTCTCGGTTCAACGACAAATGAAGTACGCGGAGCAGGCCGGGTGTTTAAACCGCGAATGGACGCGAATACACACGAATAGAGGCGGTGATTCCGTGTGGGTTCATTTTGAATGACGCTTCAACCGGCGCGGGCTCTGAAGTCATGGCCCGAGAACAAGTCCTGTTGCTGTTTGTTACCTTATTCGTGTTCATTTGCGATTCAGATCTGCTCTCCATCGACGCTTCCAAAGTTGTGGACGCCCCGATCTGTCCTCAGTTCGCTTTCACCGACTATTTCCCTGGATTCTGTGCTGCGCACTTCATTTCACGATGAACTTCCTTTTTCGCGACTTAACATGCGATTGCCCTGGGCCGTGAACAGAGTCAATGTCAGCCTTCGTTCAGATCCTGCCTGACCTGCGTCGGTCTGATCGACGAATGGAAGTTGCTGAGGTGCTGCAGGTAGGCGCCGCCGTGGTAAACCGCGATCCACGCGCGTTGCTCGCTTTCCTCCTCCGCGGTCCAAAGGTAGATGAGCGGGGCGTACTGGTCCCACAGCGGCGATTCTTTATCGGGACGGCTGTCGTGGGTGGGGCGGTGTCTCAGCACGTCCCATATTCCTCCCGCATTCCGTCCGCCGCGCGTCATGGATCGGACGATCTCTTCGCGGCTGGGCAGCCGCCAAATGTCCAGGATTGTGTCGGCCAGCGCAGTCCCATCTTCTGTCAAGTGACGCGCGCGCCGGACACTGAATCCATTCGCAAGGCTGTCGCGTTTCTTGTAAGCACTCAGCGTGAAGATGGGTCCTGGCCCATCACAAAAAAAGTACTCACCCAGGCGAAACACCCACGCAAAACGTCATTCCAATCACCTATTTCGGCAGTGCCTGGGCCACTTTGGGTCTGATGCGATGCTTGCCCGGCGAACGTGTGAGCGTACCGTGAAAATCATTCCACGCACTTTGAGGATGTTTCTCCGGACGGCAGGACGAGTGCCCGGATTAAGGTCTGGGGCCTGATGGCACGGGTGGATCGCGGACACGTCCAGCGATGACCAGCCCGCATCACTGTCCTGGAGGCTGGTCAGGCATGTCATTGACTTGTGCGCGATAGTACTCCAGGGCTTTGGCCAGCTGATCATCAACGAGAGTGATGCGTTGCAGCGGCACCTGATTTCGCTTTCGCACGTCGTCACGCAGTCGTTCGATCCAGGCGATGAAGTATCTGGCATCGTCGGGAGATTGCAGCGGGGTATCGGCCACGCTGACGTATACTGGACTTGTGTGAGCAAACGGCTGATCCTGGACCGGACCCTGTTGACCATTGACGCGCAGCGCAATCCAACAGCTCTGGTCCAGCTTGATCTCACGGTCGACGTGCAGCTGTCGCTGGAGATTGCCAGGAGCTGAGGTTGCCAACAGCTGACTTTTTCCATTGATCACCAGCTCCATGGAGTAGATCGCGTCCTGAGCCGTCGCTTCGGCGACGACGCGGACTGAACCTGGTGTTTTCAGGCGAAGGGTCCCTCCCGGTTCCTGACCATCGACGGTCAATCGCACGACCGGTCCTGCGGACACGAACGTTCGTCCCAGCCGATGATTGTCGATCCACGACTTGTAGGACAGTCCGTCCGGGCAATGCACGTACACGCGTACGGCACCTGGTAAGGTGCTGCGAATCCGATTGAGAAAACAATCCGTTCCCGCCGAAGCCGGCAGACGGAATCCGCAGTTCAGGAGTCGATACCAGACCGGCAGATTCGCCTGATGATTGCTCATCACATCCATCGAGTCAATTTTTCCCAGAGCCACGTCGATCGGCATTTCTTTTGCCGAATACGGTCCGCCGTAGGGATCCTGCGAACTGTGAGACGGATGCGTGTAGTTGACGAAGCCGTCCTGTTCGTGAACGTGATCGGCGATCTCCGCGTTCATCGGCACATCATAAGGATGAGACGTGTTTTTGAAGCCGGTGAAGATCGGTGTCACGAGATGTTTCAGATTCAGCAGCGTCATGTGTCCCCAGATCGTGCTGCGAAACTCCTCGTTCCAATAGAGGATTGTGCGATCTGTAGAATGAGGGTCCGGCTGACCGAGAAAAAACTCCCGATCAAACACTCCGTCCCCGTCCGAGTTCGCCACCATAAAATTGGCAATAAGCAGATCCTCGCCCTCACACTGCAGCCGCATCGTCGCCGGGGAGTTATACCAGTGTCCGTATCCATAATTGGCATGGATATGGCTTTCGCCGGAGATCCATCCGTCTGCCCGCTGATTGGTCCAGCGCTCGATCCCGAGAACGACGTTCAATTCTTCGCCCGGTTTGACGGTAATCGACTCCGTTGTCGTTTTATATTCCGGCCCACGATTGGCGCTGACCGTATAAGTTCCGGCCGGTACGTCGAACGCTGCCGACTCGTGCAGGTAAAAGTGCAGATTCGGTCCGCGGAGCCGATAGAGAGCGCCAGGCGGCGCGTGATGTTTTCCATCCTGATGCTGGAGTGTGACGCGTACCGTCGTTCCCTGAGGTGCTTCGGCTTCAGACACACGAATGGACAGGCTGCCCGTCGGTGCGGAAAAATCAAGCCGGTCAGGAACCGCAATGGATTCGGATTCGGTCAATTGATTGCGGACCATGACCATTGTGGACCCAAAACGATTGTCCGTGTAGCACAGCCATCGATTGTCGGATGAGACATGAGGACTTGCCTCATCCGCCTGCGCAAACGTCAGCTTTCGGGAGTTCTGTTCGGCCTTCACCAATGGCATTTCCCACAAGTCTGCGTGCACGCCGCCGCGTTCGGTCGACACAATGAGCGACTGGTCATCTCCGCTCCAGCAGACTTCGTGGATTCGCGCGGGCCATGTCACAATGCGTTCGGGTTGTTCGCCGGTCAGAGGAATACGCCAGACATCATTCTGCGGGCCCTGATTCCCCGTCTGTTCTCCGGGCACATCGCGGGTCGAAACATACGCAATCGCCTGATTGTCATGCGACAGAGCGTAGACGGGAGGCCGAGGGAAAAGATCGAGACCTGGCGGAACGGATCCCGCCGGAATCGCATCCGTCAGTTCACCCGTCGCCAGATCGAACCACGCAAACCGTGGTCGCTCTCCCTTCGGCTGAAAATAGCCCAGGATGCGCTGGTCCTGGAGGCCAAAGCTGATCGTTCCCTGCACGGAGATGTCTTTGGGAAGCGCGAGTGTGTCCCCGGTTCCTGC
>JANNGQ010000559.1:0-2244 GCA_031403975.1 Planctomycetota bacterium | reverse complement strand
TCATCAAAGTTTTCCTTCGTGATTAATTCAGGCTCAATGCCGTACACAAACGTGCAATTCGGCGGCGCTGGATCAGACCAGAGACCCGAACCGCCGGCGTTTATGTTCTCGGCAAGCAGAAACGTATTCGTTGTTCCGTCTGTAATTTCGTCAATCGACTGGCTGAAATTCATGGCCTGCACATGCAGCCAGGACACGCCCGTGTCCCGAGTAATGACATCGTCGTCATGATCAATCCATGTATCCGGAGCGCCTGGGGCCTTTCCGTCTTCGTCCCAGTCGGCGGGAACGACGTCGTACATATGGACAATGTTCTGTGTCGGCAGCACTCCCGCGGCGATGGCTTCGGAGTAGGCATAAAAACTCTCGCGTTCCGCATAGCCGCTGTTGATGACATAACTCAGCCCGCCGTCCTGTCCGAAGGCAGTGTCATCGTCGGGACAGGTCAGCACTTCGACGCTCGTTTTTCCCAGCGCGATGTTCCCGGGATCGTCGGGAAGTGCCTGAAAATTCCAGCGGTCGTAGAGATCGACACGATCCAGTTCGCCCAGACACTCCACGACCCAGTTCACCATTCCCAGAGGCTGGCAACCGACCTGTGATGGAGACGGATTTGTGACTCCCGGTGGATTGACCGGGATAAAGTGGCCGTAGCCGGGAATCTTGTCTTTTCGTTTCGTTGAATTCGCAAGCACGGCAGTGCTGACGTTGCGGAGGTGATTCAGGCACTGCATCCGCCTCGCCGCTGACCTCGCACTCTGAATCGCCGGCAGCATCAACGCCAGCAGCACCGCGATGATCGAAATGACGACCAGCAGTTCGATCAGCGTAAACCCCTGACGGAACACTGCCGAAGTTCGAACTGAACGGCGCTGCGCGGCGAGGTGAAACACGTTGCGTCGTCGAGCCGATTTCATGGTGAATCCTTTATTCCAGAGGTCCGTTTCCGCCAGGAGTCAAGTATTGAATATCCGGTCTCCGGCATCGCCGAGTCCGGGGACGATGAATTTCCGTTCGTTCAGTCCGCGATCGACCGCGCATGTGTAAATCCTGATGTCCGAAAACTCGGTCACCAGCCGCTGTATGCCCTCCGGCGCGGAGATGATTGAGATCATCAGGATCCGGGGAACTTTCCATCGGCGCAGAGCTTCGATCGCGAGGACCGCAGACCCGCCCGTTGCCAGCATCGGATCGAGTACGATCGCAACATCCGGCGGATTGCTTGAAGGCAGTTTGTCATAGTAAGGAACGGGCTGCGCAGTGGCCTCGTCGCGATACAGACCCAGATGCCAGACTTCCAGGTCAGGGATCATGTCTGACAGCGGATTCACCATCCCCAGCCCAGCCCGAAGAATCGGCACAGCGGCAATCCGCCCGCTGAGCTGATGACACTCGATGAACTCAATCGGAGTCGTCACGCCGACGGGCGTTACGAGCAGATCGCGAGTCGCCTCCGAGGCCAGCAGTGTCGCCAGCACCCGGACATGCTGGCGAAAGTCAGACGGTCGAGTCCCCTTGTCCCGCAGTCGGCTCAGGTGATGCTGCGACAGCGAATGGTTCAGTTCAACAACCTGGGGATGCACAAACGGCATGTGGATGGCTTCTTAATGCTCACGCATGCGACTTCAAACGACTCTCGGAAAAACCGTAAACGCTGAAAACTCGCGGTCGACCGCCGGAGGCGGCAGGATTTGACGTGATCGCTCCACACTCATGAACCCTGCGGCTCCGCAATCCAGGCACTATCGGCGAAGAATTGTTGTACCAAACCCGTTGCCCGGAAGCCCGTCGCCGAGCCACCTTCTGGAAAAATCTGCAGCGCCAAGCCACTCCCAGGAGGCATGGGAATGTCGGTTTAATCGTGGGGCAGGCTTTCAGCCTGCCTCTTCGATTCAAAAACAGTCGCGATTTCTTCTGTCCAGGCAGGCTGGAAGCCTGCTTCACAAGGAATCGCCACGAATCCGACGATCCCGTATCCGGTGAGGGAGTTTCGGCAATCCGGGGCGACCTTTGTCGGTTCTTGAGATGCCGCGGAACTGGTGTCGCGGATTTTTCGGAAACTGCCAAGAATTCACACCCTGAAATTCTCCGAAAGCATCGGCCTCAAACTGTCCGAAAGCCGATCTTAGAGGCGGAGATCAGGCGTCCGGCAGCGGCAGTTTCTGCCGTATCGCCGATTGGTGATGCGAACTCTGGTTTTCAAGGAATCTTGCAATGTCCGACGATCCCCATTACCGCCAGACC
>JANNGQ010000558.1:0-2784 GCA_031403975.1 Planctomycetota bacterium | reverse complement strand
GAATGGCAAGAATGCGACTGTGCATGCTGATGCGGAAATCGATCGGCTGTTCGGAGGTGACGGATTCGATTGGTTCTTCGCCACCAGAAAGGAAGATACGCTGATTGATCCGCTCAATCAGGAAAAGGTCAATTAGCCTCGAAAGGCACTGCGTCGGGATTTCGTTTTGGTTTCGATGTTTCAGGTCTGGTCATTCCTGCACATTGCGAAGGTGTGATGCGTTACCAAGCCAGAGCGAAGTTCCGGGAATCTGGTGCATCAGTGAGATCATTCACATGCAGATGGTCTGCGACCGATCCGGGCCCACCGACACCAGTTCCACCGGCTTTCCCACCAGTTCTTCGATGCCGCGGACATATTCCTGCGCTGCCGCCGGAAGGTCGGAAAAACGAGTCACTCCTGTGATGTCTTCTTTCCATCCGGGGACTTGACGAAGGACGGGCTTCGCGGCGGCCAGAACTTCGCCGCGGCTGGGCAGAGTTTGAGTGACAATGCCGTTGATATCGTACGCTTCGCAGATGAACAGTTCGTCAAACCCGCTCAGTACATCCAGCAGCGCGATGGTGACGCTATCGACTCCGCTGATCCGGGCGCTGTAGCGGGTTGCCACAGCATCGAACCATCCGCAGCGGCGCGGTCGGCCGGTGACGGTACCGAATTCGTTGCCGGCAATCCGGATTTTCTGACCGATCTCGTTGTCGAGTTCCGATGGGAAAGGCCCGCCCCCGACACGGGTCGTGTAGGCCTTTGCCACGCCGATCATTTTGACGATCGCTCGTCCGGGAACTCCGCTTCCGCTGTGAATGCCGCAGCCCGAACTGTTTGACGATGTCACATACGGAAATGTGCCGTGATCAACGTCCAGCAGGCTTCCCTGAGCTCCCTCGAACAGCAACCATTTGCCGTTGTCCAGCGCGTCGAGCAGGTAGCTGGTGGTGTCGGACACCATGGGGCGCACGCGATCGGCGGCGACAGAGTAATCGCTGATGATTTGTTCGGCATTCATCTGCGTCCCATCGGGATCGAGTGCATTCAGGATCTTCTGCTTGAACGGCACGATCTCCCGCACTTTCCCGGCAAATGTGTCGCGGCTGATCAGATCTCCGACCCGGATGGCGTGAGTCCTCCCGACTTTGTCGCGATAGCAGGTTCCGATACCGCGCATGGTGGTTCCGATCGGATCGGAACCGCGTGATTTTTCCAGAGCCGCCTCCTCCAGCAGATGCCACGGGCAGATGACATGCGCGCGGTCACTGATCATCAGGCGGCCTGAACAATCCTGCCCGCCGGAGGCCAGTCCGTCCAGTTCCTTGAGCAGCGCATGAGGATTGACGACAACTCCCGGCGCAATGACGGACTTGACATGACTATGGAGAATTCCGGTCGGCAGCAGACTGAGCTTATAGGTCCGACCGTCGAACTTGACCGTATGCCCGGCGTTATTTCCGCCCTGATAGCGGATCACAATGTCGTGTTTTTCTGTCAGCAGGTCGACGACTTTGCCCTTGGCTTCGTCGCCCCACTGCAGACCAATCACAGAAGTTGCCGGCACAGAAACGCTCGCTGGTGAGTGCTCAAGGAACGCAAAAAAACCGGACTTCGGTCGGCGCCGAAATCCGGTCAGGAGTGGCCATAGTGTACAGTCGGCGGACCGAAGACCAATCGTTCGGTACAGAATTCTGAAATCCCGGCGGGACAGGCCGACTTCTGCGTCATCCCTGCTGTTTCATCGCATGTGCTTCCTTCGGCGGAATCGGGTGCGATGAATGCACGAGCGTCAATTGTGAAGACCAGCCGGACTTCAGGATCAGGACGACGACGCTGCGGGCCTGCAGCGGATAATAATCGTCGTGCGACAGGGCCGTGGTTTCGACATCGGGAAGTCGCGTATCGACAAAGGGCACCCATCGTTCCGAAGGCTTGTGACGCGGAAGTTTGAAAAGCACATTGTCCGGGCTGGAATTGAGCAGCACAAGCAGCGTGTCGCCGGTGATGGCCTGCCCGCGCTCGTCCTGTTCATCGATCGACTCCCCGTTCAGTCTCATGCCCAGCGAGCGCAGGCCGGAGTGCCAGGCGTGGTCGGCGATTTCACTGCCGTCCTGAGTCAGCCACGAGATGTCTTTGACGCCCGCTCCGCGGATGCGGCGTCCAAGGAAAAAATTGCGCCGCTTCAGTACGGCCTGAGAATGCCACAGTGAAGTCATCAGGCGGCAGAATTCCAGGAACTGAATCTGTTCTTCGTTCGGTGTCCAGTTCAGCCAGCTGATGTCGTTATCCTGACAGTAGGGATTGTTGTTGCCGGACTGGGTCTGTCCCAGCTCGTCGCCGCTGCGGATCATGGGAACTCCCTGCGACAGGAGCAGTGTGGCCAGCAGGTTCTTTCGCTGTTTCAGGCGCAGGGCCTGCAGGACGGGATCGGTCGATTCACCCTCAAGGCCGCAGTTCCAGTTGTTATTGTGATTGTCGCCGTCGCGGTTCTCTTCCAGGTTTGCGTGGTTGCGTTTCTGCTGATAGGTGACAAGGTCCCGGAGTGAGTAGCCGTCATGCGAAGTGATAAAATTGATGCTTGCATAAGGCTTGCGGCCATTGTGCTGATAGAGATCGCTGCTGCCGGTGAGCCGAGTGGCGACTTCTGAGATCAGCTCGCCGTTGCCGGCCCAGAAACTGCGGATCGTGTCGCGGTAGCGGCCGTTCCATTCGGACCAGGGGCCCCACTTGGGAAAGGCGCCGAGTTGATAGAGACCGGAGGCATCCCACGCCTCGGCGATGAGCTTGACGTTTTGT
>JANNGQ010000557.1:0-5020 GCA_031403975.1 Planctomycetota bacterium | reverse complement strand
GTCCTTTGCGGTGCAGAGGCTGTTGCCTTTGCCATCGTATGTCAGGATGCCGTCAGTGACGCTCCAGTGTGGGTTCATGAGAGTGTCGGCAATGGCTTGAGCGTTTTTCAGAGCATCGCCAGTGAGCGCTCGACGCTGGTTGGCGTTATCGTGCGCCAATCCTTTCCAGCCGGCCAGATCCTTGCCGTTGAAAAGTGCCCTGAATCCCGCCGGTGGCGTATTGACAGCCGACGTCTGCGGCTTCGTCGGAGATGGAGAATAGTCAGCGACCTTCAGGTTTCTGAACTCCACACGGTCATCATGCCCGGCGAGCACAATGTGTCCCGTCTTGTTCTTCATGCCGGCATGAGGTGCTCCGTCCAGCGGCGCCGCATGGTCCAGAAACGCATCGACGATGACAGCTCCGTTGAGGATCACCATGATGTGGTCGTCGATCGCGACAATCGTTTCGGAATTCCATTCTCCGACCGGTTTCAGATACCCGATCAGCGCCGGTACAATGCCGTAGACGGAACCATGATACTGCCACGGTTTCAGCCAGCTCAAGCGTTGAGTCTTCCCGTCGGCCATCACCGCGTCGCCGTTGTACGCCTTGCCGTCGTGATCGAGAATCTGGATCTCCATCCCGTCGCGGGACGGATAGCCGTCGTTGGGGACTCGTATTCCGATACCGTTGTTGCCGCTTTCGTCCAGCCTGAATTCAAAACGCAGGGCGAAATCGCCGTATTCCTGCTCCGTCGCGAGCGTCTTGCCGCCCTTGTTGCAGATCAGAACGCCGTCAGCCACGGCGTAACCGCCTGTGTCGCCGGTCCAGCCCGTCAGATCTTTTCCGTTAAACAAGTCCGACCATTCTGCCGCGTCCAGGATGTCCGACGCGGTCTGCGCGGCAACAACGATTGGGTCCGGCCTCTGGTCCTGTCCAGAAACAGCCGGAGCAGCAATCGGGCAGAATAGAAACGTGAGGGTGCCAAGGAGAGCGAGTCTCATACGGATCGTCCCGGTAAGGATTGAAGGCGGGGCAGGCAGGCGGGCGAAGAGACAGGATAGGAATTCCGGTACTGGACCGTCCACCGTCCGCGTCACAGGAGTTCTCGAATCCCGTCCGTCCTGTCAACTAGTGCCACCGCGCGGTCGGAGCAAGACGGCAGCAGAAATCGCTGACAAGACTTTTCCGCTGAAAGCAGCCTGTGCTTGAATGGTGTCATTCGGAAATCCACCGGCTCCAAAGATCTGCCTGCCGACGAATGAAATCGTGGTGTCCAGTCTGAACCTCTACAAAGTGCTCTCAGTGGGAGCAACGGCCGTCGGACCACAGCCGGCTGCGTCGGCAGATGCCGGGCGAACCGGCACAGTGGATACTCATCCCAACACGGCGTCCGGCGGAGCCGTTGTGAAGTATCCATAAGACGACATAGACCGGACGATTGCCGCCAAACCGTAAGAATACGGCCAGTGAACTGATCGACCAGGCCATGCGGGCTGTAAGCCTGCCCCACGACGAGATTTTGCAGATCCAGGCAGGCTGGAAGTCTGCCCCACGAGGGGTTTTTGCAAGTCCAGGCCGGCTGGAAAGCCTGCCCCACGAGGAATCAATCAGTGGTGATCGCCGGAGCAGGGACCGCCACGGATTACGGGACGGCGAAATACAGACCGGACACTACGGCGGCCTGGGCGGCGGCGCCTTTCCAGGACCAGCCGGGGCAGTAGGCGTCGTGGCCGAAGCTGTGGCAGGTCGGGCAGTCCGGCAGAGCGCGGACGCACGTATTGGGGCAGGTCGCGGCGGTGAGATACGGAGTAAACGCAATCGCGGTTCCGAAGTAAACAGCCGACACAGCGGTCGTCAGGCATCCGCTTCCCTGTCCGCAGCGCTCCAGATTCGGATCTTCATAATACAGCGGATTGTGATAGAGGATATGAGTGTTGCGGGATGGACGGTTGACTCCGTATCGTGTCGGCGGGAAATAGTAAGCCGGCATGGAGTTTTCCATGTAAATGCAAGCCGTGTTGTCCGGGCGAACGAGTTCCGTGGATTGTCCCTGGGTTGCGGTCGCGTCCTTTTCCGGCGGAGAAGTGCTTAACCCCGTGACTCGAATGCTGGAGATCGGCTGAAAGAGTGATGCCACCCCATGGTCGCCAACGGCTTCGCATTCCTGGTCCGGAGCAATTGCGTCATAGCGTTCGCCACGAGTCCTCTGCGGAGGCAGCGCCAGTTGCGGCGGTGCTATTTCCTGAGGTGCGACCGTTCGCCGGTACTGACCTTTCGCGGACGCTGGTTCTGCCTGAGTTCGGACGAGGGAATTGAGGTCTTCCATGTACCCGGGCGATCGTTCGCTGCCTTCGTTCTGAGCGAGGTCGAGCGTTCGTTCGTTCCCGAAGATCCAGGAAGACTCTCCCTGCAGCAGCCGATTGAGATCGGTAAGGTAACTTCCGGCCGAGAAATCCGATATCTGCGTCTGTGGCAGGAGCTGCTTCAGTTCTTCCAGATCTGCTGCGTCTGGTGCCCCCGTAGTTTCCGGGCCGAGCGATGCCAGAAAGACTCGACCGGCCGAATCTTCGGCGAAGAATTCAGCGAGGTCGCTGCAGGAACCGATCGGTGCCTGGTCAATGATGTCATCCGAAAAGAACTCGCCGGGTGCGTTGGGATTCCACAGCACTAACGGGCAGCAATCAGCGCGAAAAGCGAGATTTGGCTGCATCATCTTACGGGAATTCACAGAACGGTTTTCGGCTGTCCAGTTCACCTGGGCGATTTCGCTGACGGGGGGAGCAGCCGGCAAAACGGGCTTCTGAGCCCCGGACTTGACAGATTCTGCGGTCTGCGAGGTCTTCGTTTCAGGCTGCCGTGACGGAACGCCAACGATGATCGCAGCAGGAACCGGCCGGGACGTTGTTGGAACGGGCCGCGAGCTGGACGGGGCTGAAGCAGCGACGACTTTGTCCTGAGCCGGCTTGCGGTCACCCGTAGTCGCATCGGCCGCCGGGATTTTCCAATCGGTACGGATCACGCTGCTGTTTGCTGGCGCAGCGGATGTAGGTTTCTGAGCCGCACCCGGCGAAGTCTGCGGGAGCGGCTTGTTTGCTGTGAGAGCTGAATCCGTCTCGCTGGCAGCCGCTGTAGCCGAGACGAACGATTTATCGTTTGCCGGCAGCGAGAATTGCGAGGTCGCCACGAAAGCGATAGACAACAACAGATTCTGAAACGTCCCTGCACACATTGGGGCAATCCCTGCGGTGAATCCGATCCGTCGGGACTCCGGTGAGTAAGCAGAGTCCTTCACTTCGAGATTTCGGACGGAAAGAGCTGACGAGTTTCTGTCAACAAGCCATTTGAACGGATCTGTCTGAGAACTGACCGCGATCAGTCGTTATAACTCTGTCCAGAGTCCCCAGGAGGCAGAATCGGGAAACCTTGACATTTCAGCCTAACTTCCGCCGTTTTCTTTACCCCGGCCGACGACGGCCTTATCTTCATCTTCAGGTCGACTTCAGACCGATGAAGTGAGGAAGACCGTCGGCATTCGGTCCATTTTTCTGCTGCGCGCCTGCACGGAGTATACCCACGATGTCTTCAGTCAGTCTGTTTGAGAAAATCCGGCAGTTTTTCTTACGCCGCAAGGTTCAGCCTCAAGAAACCGTGCGTCGGCTGCGGCTGGTTCATCTGGAGGACCGAAGGCTGCTGAACGGAACGATGGCGGTCGCCGCGGGTGCGACGGCGTTTACCATGGAGAACGGTGAGAGTCTGACGGTCGAAGGTGCGAGCTTCGATTTCGGCGGGGGCGACGTCGACACGGTTCGTTTCACTCTGTCGGGCGGAACCTGGACAATTGACGACGCGGGCGCCCTTCTGACAGGCGTTCAGGTCGACAATGACGGCACGGTTCTGAATATTGATGCCGATCAGCTGGCCGACGGAAATCTTCTGTCGACGCTGCGGATTAACGGCGGTGCGACGACCAGTGATCAGTTGACCGTGGATCTGTCCGGTGTACCCGACATTCTTCCGTCAGGCGGGTTAGTGTTTGTCGGCGGCGAAGACGGCGGCGGAGCCGACGTCGATACACTGGAGATCAACGGCTACGTTGTGGACACGGTGACGGTCGGGCATACCGGACCGGAAGCAGGATCCGTGACCATAGGCCCGGTCGGCACGGTCACGTTTTCAGAGACTGAGCCACTGGCTCTGGCCGGCAATGCCGTCGACCTGGTCATCAACCTGCCTGCGGGAGCCGATGCCACAGTTGTTCTGTCCGACGACGCCGGCGTCAGCGATGGTATCTCGCAGATTGACGGCATCTTCGAGCTCACCACATTCGCGAACCCGACGAACTCACTGACAATCAACGACGGCACCGGGGTGAAATCCATTTCCGTTCAGGGTCTGGATGGCCTGTTCAACGCCGACCTGATCATCGCCGAAGATGACGCGGCAACAGACAACACGGTGACCTTTGAAACAAACACCACCGACCTCGACACCGGCGATCTGAACGTCGAAGCCGGACCGATTGCCCTGAATGCATCGATCCTCACGACCGGCAACGTGACACTGACTTCGTCAGCCGCTATCACTGACGGCAATGGAGCGACCGTCAACATCAGCGCCGACAATGCCACGCTTTCTGCGACAGCCGTGATCCCTGCCGATGGTAACATCGGCGCGACGTCGTCAGACGTGTTCAAGGGCCTCTTTGACCCGATTGAAGTCGTGTTGTCCGGTGATCTGGTCGCGACGGCCACCGGTGCCGTGGCGATTGAAGGCACCATTTCGGGCACGAGCTCGATTACGGCGGCGACAGGTTTCGTTCAGTCCAACGGCGATCTGGATGTGTCCGCGCTGACCTTTACGGTCACGAATCTGGCGGTCATCGCGGACGCCGACAATGACGGGGTCGGAACACTGACACTTGGAGCAACGCTGGCTGTGACCGGAGATCTCCGCGTTCAGGGAGCCGACGTTGTGGCGACGGACGCAACGATCGATCTGACGGCCAGTCGATTGCTCTTCCGTTCGCGTCAGGCA
>JANNGQ010000556.1:0-5348 GCA_031403975.1 Planctomycetota bacterium | reverse complement strand
CGACGAGCGCATACGCGGAACGGTCCAGGCGATCGAACGCAACCTCATGGTGGACGGCCTTGTGCTCCGCTATCGGACTGATGAGTCCCTGGACGGCCTCCCGGAAGGTGAGGGAGCATTCATTGCTTGCAGCTTTTGGTTTGCCGACAACCTGGTCCTCCAGGGACGCCTGGCGGAGGCCCGTGCCCTGTTCGAACGTCTGCTCGAGCTGAGGAACGATGTCGGCCTGCTCGCCGAGGAATACGACCCGCGCGCGCGTCGTCAGCTCGGCAATTTTCCGCAGGCGTTCTCGCACGTTGCACTCGCCAACACAGCCCGGAACCTAACCCAAGCGACAAAACCGGCGCTAACGCGGGGAAAACAAGATTGAAGAAGGCAGAGAAACTCTTTCCCGGCCACGATTTCCGCCAACGAGACTGGGCTCATCCTTCGCAAAATCCATAGCAAGCTGAGCGGTCAGCATCGCCACATCCAGACCCAGCCCGGCACCCATGATGGCGGATGTCGGAGTCAGCATCTCCGGCATTCCAGGACCGCCCTGAGGTCCTTCGTATCGAATGATGACGACATCGCCTTTTTTGATTCGCCCCTCTTCCAGTCCTTTCAGCATCAGTTCTTCGGAATCAAAACACCTTGCTGTACCCTTGAAGACCAGACCCTCCTTGCCGGTGATCTTGGCAACTGCACCGTCGGGAGCGACGTTGCCTCGCATGATCCGGATGTGACCGGATTCCTTGATCGGCTTTTCGATCGGGTGAATGATCTGCTGGCCTGCCTTCAGACCGGGAAGGCCCGCCAGGTTTTCCGCCAGGGTCTTCCCTGTGACCGTCAGACAGCTGCCGTCAATCAGGCCCTTCTCCAGCAGGTACTTGAGCACAGCCGGAGTCCCGCCGATCGTGTGCACATCTTCCATGACATACTTGCCGCTGGGCTTCAGGTCGGCGATGTAAGGAATCCGATTGCTGACGGACTGGAAGTCATCAATCGTCAGCGGAACTTTCACGGCGCGAGCCATGGCGATCAGATGCAGGACGGCATTCGTCGAACCGCCGGTGGCCATGATGAGCACCATGGCGTTTTCAAACGCCGTTCGAGTCATGATGTCGCCGGGCTTGATGTCTTTCTCCAGCAGGTTCCTGATTGCCGCACCGGCCCGGAAGCATTCATCAAGTTTTGCCGGATCTACGGCCGGAATCGAGGAACTGTACGGTAAGGTCATACCCATCGCCTCGATGGCTGAGGCCATCGTGTTGGCCGTGTACATGCCTCCGCAGGCTCCTGCACCAGGACAACTGCGTCGCACGATGGCCGCCCGTTCTTCTTCCGTGATCTTCTTCCCGAGATATTCGCCGTACGACTGAAACGCGGAAACGATGTCGAGCTTTTCGTTCTTCGGACCACAGCCCGCTTTGATCGTCCCTCCATAAACCATCAGCGACGGACGATTCAGTCGAGCCATCGCCATGATGCAGCCCGGCATGTTCTTGTCACAGCCCGGCAGCGAGATATTGGCGTCGTACCACTGAGCCGACATCACCGTTTCAATCGAATCCGCAATCAGATCGCGTGACTGCAGAGAAAACGACATGCCGTCGGTCCCCATCGAGATGCCGTCGCTGACTCCGATCGTGTTGAAACGCATGCCGACCATTCCCGCCGCTGCAACGCCGGCGTGAACTTTCGCGGCGAGGTCCATCAGATGCATGTTGCACGGATTGCCTTCGTACCACACGCTGCTGATGCCGATCTGAGCCTTGTCCATGTCGGCCCGGTCCATCCCGGTTGCATAAAGCATCGCCTGAGAGGCACCCTGAGAGGCCGGCTGAGTGATTCGACTGCTGTACTTGTTGAGCTGAGACATTCGCGAGGACTTCAGGATGAAAGAGAAATCAGGTTCGACGAAGCGGGAAGAATAGCAGTCTGCAATTCCGGCCGCAAAGTCGCGTCTACTGTTGTCCCGCCGCTCCGCCGGCGGGGACGCCTCGCCCGCGCGTCGCGTGTAGAGAATTCCAGCCGGCGGAGTCCCGGCGCGCCGGGAGCCAACAGTAGGTCCTGCCCGGCCGCTCAATGCCGCGGCTGAGAAAGCGTCGACATGAATTCGTGCAGCAGATCGGGGCCGGTTCTGGTCGGCTGCTCCTGAGCATGGGCGTCGGTCCATGAGATCAGTTGATTCAGCGGCACCCAGCGAATTCCCGGTTTGGACGAGTCCTCTTCGAGAAACAGCGTCGTCATATAGACGCTCAGCGGCAAAGGCAATCCGACGACGGGAAGCCGATCCGGATCGGAACAGTTTTCTGCCGGAGACGTCACCAGATGTTCGCGGCATTTGAGCGGACGTTCGTCATAGATCGAACACGACTCATTTTCCAGGAATGGGCAGGCGATCATCAGTCTGAAATAGTTGCCCGCGCGGCGTGTCATCTCTTCTCGACTCATCGGTTCATTGCTGTCGAGCGAAACCGCGACGCCAGCTGCCCGGATTCGTTCCTCGACAGCCTGAAATCGAGCGATGATTTCCGTTCGCCGAGGTTCAGGCATTGATTCGATAAGCCGCCGCAGTCGATGGGCTTCGAATTCTGCAATCGGTACACGTTGGCGGCAGCACATCGCACAACCTCCGCGACAGGATGTCGTCTGCCCTTGCGCAGAGAAATGCTCCTGCGAAATCTCGCTGCCCACCTTGACCAGCGCCCGCATGAACGGCAGCAGATGTTCCCACGTCGCAGGCCCCCGCGGGAGCGTCACCGTGAATTGTACTTTCTGCCCGGAAATCCCGATTTCCAGCCCGATCGATGTTGTCTCGGAGTCGCCGACATCGTTGGTGACTTCGAGTGCCGATTGCCCGTTCAGGTCGGTCATAATGCCCCTTTCGTTTGCGGAGACTGTGTCAGCCTGTGGAGTTTCGTCGGAAGGACATCACCAGACAACCCGCTGTGATCACCGCACAAAGCATCGCGAACCAGTCGCCGTAGCGGGTGTAGAGCGAAGTACGAGGGTCAAGCGGGGCCTGGCCGAAGATGATGCCGGAGAATTGCCGGCGCCAGGAACCGGTGTCGGGGTCGCGCATGCCTGTCACTGGAGCCACAGGAGGATCCAGTCCTGTCAGCGGTTCATTCAAGATTCTGATCTGATCGGGTTCACGGACCTGTCCATTCCCGTCAATGAAGGCGGAGATGCCTCCGTTCACGCAGCGAACCATCGGTGTGCGGTTCTCCACGCACCGGAAGGCAGCGGAGATCAGATGCTGGTCGAGTTCACTGGACCCGTGAAACCAGGCATCGTTGGTCAGATTGACCAGGACATCGCACTCGTGGCCCTGTTCGTCTGACTGTGCCGCCATGCGACGGACCAGATGCGGCACGGTGTCCTCAAAACAAATCAGCGGAGCGATTCGGAAGCCGGCGTATTCGAACAACCGCACGTCATCACCGGCGTCGATGCCAAAATTCGCTCCGAAGGGTGTGAGACTCGCGAAGAACGGAAAGACGTTTTTCAGAGGAATGTACTCTCCGAAGATCACTCGATGAATCTTGTCGTAGCGTCCGACGTAGCCCAGATCCGGGCGAACAAACGCCGCGGCATTGTAGATCTTTAAACGGTCCTTCTCAGCGACCACAGCTTCGAGCCCCATAATCAGCGCGGCACCGCTGGCCTGCGAATGTTCAGCAAGGCTGTTCTGAACTTCGTGACTTCGAAACCGATCCGCCAGCAGATCCGCTTCATTGCCATAACTGTGCAGAGCGTCCGGAGGCATCTGGGCCAGGATCTGATCATTGGTAACGCCGTCCGCAACACTCTGCTCGGGCCACGAAAACATTGTTTCCGGCCAGACGATGAAGTCCGGCTGCAGCATGACGGATCGACGCATGAGGTCGTCGTGGATTCGATAGCGCGTCAGCATCATCTCCGGATCATGCTTGATCTCCGGCGTGAAATTCCCCTGGATCAATGCGAACGCCGGTCCTTCTGGAAAATCCTCCGGTCTGGTCTGCCGCGCGACGCCGTAACTGCAGCACAGGCCGACGATCAGCACAGCCACCGTCAACGGAACCAGCGAAGGGCGCTCAATGCCGGCAATCCCGACATCCAGATTCAGGCGTTGCAGCCATCGCAGTGGAACCTGTCCGGCCAGCGATCCAGCCACGAGCGCGATGACAAAACTGACGCCGTACGCTCCGGTGATGTCGGAAATCTGAATCAGACTCAGCCAGCGATATTGAGTATGACCAAGATAATACCACGAAAAGCCCGTCAGCAGATAAGCCCTCACGTACTCCAGTGCTGTCCAGACGATCGGCACTGTCAGCCACAGCGGAAGGCCGCGGACAATGCATCGTCGCCCGATGAATACAAAGGCCGGAATGTAAAGTCCCACATACGCGGCCAGCGCCGCCAGAGCCAGGTACATCGCCGGATGCCCGAGTCGCATCCATTGGAGTGTCGCCGCTGCCCAGACGAACGAGACGGCCCATGTCAGCGAATAACACCGACGCGGCAACGATTTCAGGCGGAGCAGCTGACACAGCGGAACGAGACCGATCCATGCCAGCGGAGCACACTCCACAGGAGTGAATGACAGGTACAGCATCAACAGACTTGCCGCAGTCAGCACAGCCGCAGATCGTCTCGATCCGGCTCGCAAAGACTCCGTTGTGCGTCCGGATGCGATGATTCGCTGAACTTCGGGCCGAAGTTCAGGAGTGGCAGTATCCGGCTTTCCACCGCGAGAAGTCATAGCCGTGCTTCCGTGCCGGAGGAAACGATTGGGAGATACCCCGCCGAGTTCACCTCGGTGGTTTACGGGCCCTGTGGCGGGGAGACGAATGTGTCGCGACCAACTCAGCTTGCCGCCTTCTTCAGAGCCTCCGCCTTGTCAGTCGCTTCCCAGGTGAAGCCCGGGCCGGAGCGACCGAAGTGGCCACCTTCGGCTGTCTTCAGGAAGACCGGACGACGCAGTTTCAGATGTTCGATGATACCCTTCGGAGTCAACGGGAAATATTCGCGGACGAGCTTCTCGATGCGGTCTTCCGGCAATCTGCCGCTGCCGATCGTGTCGACTCGGATACTCACCGGATCCGCCACACCAATCGCATAGGCCAGCTGCACTTCGCATTGTTCAGCCAGTCCCGCGGCAACAATATTCTTGGCCACATAGCGACCCATGTAGGCCGCGGATCGGTCGACCTTGGTGGAATCTTTGCCGGAAAACGCACCTCCGCCGTGCCGGCCCCAGCCGCCGTACGTATCGACGATGATCTTGCGACCTGTCAGTCCGGTATCTCCGTGAGGTCCGCCGATGACAAAGCGACCCGTCGGATTGATGTGATACTTTGTGCTGCGGTCGAGCA
>JANNGQ010000555.1:0-10575 GCA_031403975.1 Planctomycetota bacterium | reverse complement strand
CGGCACCCGATCAGCAACGGAACGGCCGAAGGATTCAACAGCCGCATCCAATCACTGAAATCCGCCGCTCGTGGCTTCCGTAACTTCGACAACTATCGAATCAGAATCCTCTTCTACTGCGGAAAACTAAAGCTCGTTCCTCAGAATGTTAGCCACTAACTTCCGCGCAGAACCCAAATAGGTATGCGTGGTGCGACCATGGGGACACAGCACTTTTCCGGAATCGGTGCCATGGCGTCAAGGTGACCACGATTGAAAGGCTCAATTCCGGAAGTAGTGGAAGGCCGCAACGGCGACCGATGCGTGGCGAATCGCAGGGAATTGCGCGCGGACAGGCTCAGCAACCGCCGGTGCTCGTTGCTCCCGCCGGGTATGGAGGGTTTCCGCGAATCATGCTGCGTGAAGCCTCCAGGTTCGTCCGACGGCTTGAACTTCGCAAAGCCCTTCCTGGAGAATTCCGTTAAACGGTCGCCAGCAATTCTCGCGTTTCGCGGCGACCGTAGTATCGGCGGGAATTCTTCTTTGAGGGATGCTCGTCGATCCACCTCATTGATCGAGCAGCCGTGAAGATCCGGTGGTCGCTGAATCGAAATCTGGACGAAATCGGGATTTTTCGGGAACCCGATTCTGTCAAGATGGCTTTTCTACTGTGTCGGGATGTGACAGCGACTACAAGCAGAATTGGAGTTCAAGATCGAACCTCCCCAAAGCAGCGATTCGACGTTTGACGGGCTCACTGAGCGAGAGATCGTCAACAGGGCCAGACTGGATCCATTGGCCGTTTCGTTTCTCTATCGACAACACTATGGAGCCATTCATGGCTACGTGAATCGTCGCATTGGCAACCAACACGATACCAACGACATCGTCGCCGAGGTGTTCATGTCGATGGTGCGTTACTTGCCGCGCTTTCGCTGGACAGGTGCGCCTTTTCGCTGCTGGCTGCTCGTCCTCACCACAACTCAAATCAATCGATGGATCAGAAAACGAAGGTTTTCCAGCCTCTGGAGATCTGCTGAATCGTCCAGTCAACAGGTGACTGAACCGTCAGGAATAGAGGATGAACGACTTCAGCCGATAAGACTTGCCATGCTGGCGCTGCCACTTGCGTTTCAGACCGTTCTGACACTGCATTATTTCGAAGACCTGTCTATCGAAGCGATTGCAGAGATCACGAACTGTCGCCCCGGCACGGTCAAATCGCGATTGTCGCGAGGCAAAGAACTGCTACGACGGAAATTTACGATTCATGAGGAGAGGAATTCAGATGAACGACGACCAACTGGAAGCATGCCTGAGAAATGTGAAGTCTAGCTCGCGCGAGCCAGACAGGATCGATGGTCACTTAGAGGAGCGTATGATGGAATTGTTTTCAGGCACAGGAAAAAAGCGTTTGAGAAGAAAACGACTGGCCGCTTTCCTGGCAATTCTGCTGGTTTCAGGAACGGGATTTGTGTCGTTGGGCGGTGACTCAGCAGTCATGAACTATATCTCGCCTTCCACCGAGAAAGATGCGGACGGGAATCCGGTGCCTTACAAGATGAACTGGGGCAAATGGATGCATGCGGTTCATGACCATCTGCGGGAACATTTTCGGAGCCTGCATGGCAGGTAGCTGTCCATGTCTTTGCACCTCCCAACGGCCCGTTCATTCGGCCAATCAGTACTACTGCTGTAACACACCTGGTTTCAGATATTTCCGTACGGGGTTGAATTCCGAAGCGACTCGCTGGAGTTCCATCATCCTCCGGGGCCCCATTGACAACCCCGGAACCAGCTGCGACGCGCGGTCGCGTGGCATTTTCTGCTGAATTCCGATTCTGAAGCCGAAATTCGGCGAGGCAAACGCGGCCACGCACAAGAACCGGGCTTGCCGTGAATTGTCGATCGGGCGAAGACTACTGCGCAATGGGTGTCGTGAACATCGGGCTTGATTGGCTCAAGGGCGGAAGAATCGTCAACCGCCGGAGCGGCATTCCGTCCAACGCAGCCGATGGCTGTCGGTGAATTCGTTGCGGAAAGGACTGACCAGGATGAGTCACGGCCGAAGAAACTGGTGGTGTTTGCTGGCGGCTGTCGGTGCCATTCATGTGTCCGGATGCGCGACGATTCTCAGTGGTCGGTCGAGCGAACTCACCGTGGACAACAGCGGTGGCCCGACCTACTTCACCGTGTATGACCGCCAGTATCATCCGGTTCAGTCGGGCGTGACACCCAAAACGCTGACACTTAAAACGAGCGAAGGACCATTCAAGCCGGCTCGATACAGCGTCGCCTACGCCGGGCAGACCGGCCCGATGGAGCAGTCGGTGAGCACCAATGTGAACTGGTGGACCGCCGGAAACATTGTGATCGGCGGTGTTCCTGGTCTGGTGGTGGATGCCGCCAGTGGAGCCATGTGGAAACTGGACCCCAGAGTCGTCGGCCAGATACCAGCGCAGCACGTCGTCAGCAACTCCGTGCAGGGCAACGAGATTCTGGCGGGCGGTAATGGACAGGCTCAGGACGATGGTCGGTCGCCGAATTCCGTCCAGCCGGCGTCGTACGGAGCCGGGCAGTAATTCAGCAGGAGATTCACGACACCAGCAGGCAACGCCGTGAAGGGTTTTTGACGAGCAGAATCGCAGGTCCCCCCTCATCCGGCCTATCGGCCACCTTCTCCCCCTTCCAGGGGAGAAGGGACTTCGCGAATACCCTGGAAAACACGGCGATAAACCCTTCACGGCGTTGACCAGCAGGCTGGCTGAGAACATCGGTAGCAGGCTGCAGCAGTCCAGGGTCCGGTGAAATGTCACTGTCCCATTGATCCCTGTCGTATCATCCGGCACTGCAGTTCCACACTGGCTGAAAAATCGCGAACCAGCTGCAGCTGCTGTTCGAGGGCCTCCAGAGGCACCTTGGAATCCTGGATGGATCGCATTCGGCGATCCAGTTGCTGCCAGCCGCGGGTGTCCGGGGCCGGGACGGTCAGGTCTTTTGCGTTGCCTCGGACCAGTCGCAGGCAGTCGATGAGTTCTCTGAGGAATACGTAGGCTCGTTCAATATCTTCGGACTGTCGGGAAGTGATCAGGTTCAGACGAGCCGCTTCCTGAAGGACTCGCAGCGTATTCGGGTGCCGCAGAGTCGTTTGTTCGGCTCCGAAGGTCAGCTGCAGCGCCTGCACAGCATATTCACAATCGACGATCCCGCCGTCACTCAGCTTGGCATTGATGGAACCGCCTCGGACAAGCTGTCTCACCTGGCGTTCCCGCATGGCCCGCATGGACGGAAAATCGAAGCTGCCTGCAGAGTAGACTGCATGATGACAGGCAGCCGTCACTTGAGCACCGAACGCGCGATCTCCGGCGATGCAGCGGAACTTCACCATGGCCTGCCGTTCATACGGCCACGCCGGACCGCTGCTGCCGTAATACTGTTCGAAATCACGCAGGGAAACCGCTCCCGAGCCCGCCTGGCCGAAGGGCCGCATCCGCAGATCGATGTGAAAGATGCCATCCTGAGGCGCGACGATTCCGGTCGCCACAGCACTGACCATGCGATCGAAGAACTCCGCATTGCGAATCGGGTTTCCTGCGTTCGTTTGTCCGGGAGTTTCATAGACCAGCATCAGTTCGATGTCTGATGCATAGCCCAGTTCGATGCCACCGAACTTGCCCAGTCCTGCGACGGTCCATGCACAGCCACTCCGGCCGTCCTCCGATTCCGGCTGTCCATGCTCCGAAATCAGCTGACGTCCGCTCAGTTCAAGAGCCCTCGCAACCACCAGCTCCGCAAGTTCGGTGAGTTCTTCGGAGAAAGCTCCGAACGGCCGACAGTGTCCCAGCACATGCCGCAGATCAATCCGGAACAGATGCCGGTCCTTAAAACGGTTCAGGGTCGTCCACGCTGCCGACAGATCCGCAGCCTGGTCCACAGCCCCGTCCAGTTCAAGTGCCAGAGCGTCCGGACAGATTCTCGTCTGCAGCTGGTCCGTGTTCGCCAGCAGCGGAAAAAGTTCCTGATGCTGCGACTGCAGAAATGCCTCCCAGAGATACTGGCTGATCCCCAGCACCCGCGCGAGTGCATGCAGGACGTCGGGACGCCGCAGCGACTGCATGTTCTCCGTCCATGCGGATTCCGGCTTCAATAGTGAGACAAGATCACGGAAGCGGGCCAGCGCACGATGAGGATCACCGGTCGACGGCAGCCAATGAGTGAACTGCTTGATCAGGGTGGCAGCAAGTTTCAGTTCCTCCAGGCGTCCGTCGCTGTCGATGGGGCGCCCGTTGCGTTCACGTACATAGAGGACATCCTTCACACGATTACCGTCAGCATCAATGATGGCACGCAGCACGCGGAAGCGGCTGAGTGAGAGCGCGCTGGCCAGTTCGTAGAGGAATCCCCACGAGTCGGTACCCGTGATGTTCATCTGAGTCAGCACGGAATCCGGCAGTCGGACGAGTTCGACATCAACAAGTGCGACTGATGACTCTGAACCGGTTGGCGGCGGAACGGTGTCACAGAACCGAGTCAGCAATTCCGTTCGTACTTCGTCAATCTGACCGCCCCGCGAGAGATCACCCAGCCGTGTCAGTTCGGTCTGCAGCGACTCGGCCAGATCGTCAGCGAGCGTTTCAGCGCTGGATTCGACTGGTACGACTTTGGCAGTCAGCGTCACTTCGAAGCAGGCCAGGAACCGCCCGGCAATGCACTTGTCGCCGAATCCGTTGGTACCTCCGCCGGTCAGGGCGTCGCCGCGTCGGATATCCAGTCTGTAGATCGACAGCAGGCCGCAGATCGCTGACAGCCAGCCGGAAAAGTCCTTGCCGCAGATCGTCAGATCCCAGGTGTCGGATGCCGCCCCGGACCGGGTCAGCCGGATGACAGCGGCGGCTCCGGCATCCAGCCTTGCATAGTCAGTCTGGAGTTGACGACAACGGTGAGCACGGTCGAGTTGCCGGACATCCGATTCATCACCGGCAGGAATCAGCGGCTCAGTCTCCGCCGGGCGTGCTTCTTTCGAGGCGTCCGACAGCAGCGGCGAATCATTGATGCACACTGCAAAAATCGCCCGAACGGCCTGGCGATGCTCGTCGAAGCGATGCATCAGTGTTGCGGCATCCGGATAATCAAGCCGGTTCGCCAGCCATTCCCGTTGTCTCGGATCGGCGGGGAGATCGTGAATCTGCTGATTGTGCAGCAGCTGGAGCGAGTGTTCAATTGTCCTCAGAAAAATGTAGCCTGCCCGCAACTGGCGAAACCATGCCGCATCAATCAGGCCGAACTCAGCCAGCCGCACAAGTGAATCCAGAGTGTTGCAGCTCAGTATTCGCGGTTCCCGATCGCCGTGAATCAGCTGCAGACTCTGCACCAGAAATTCAACGTCACGGATGGAGCCGACACCAAGTTTCACTTCCGAATTGAGCTTACCGCGCGGCCGCAGCCGCGCCTCAATGCGTTCCTTCATCTGCAGAATTCCGCTGCGGACCTGCGCTGCGCTGCTGGTAAACAGCAGCGGCTGCATGCTGCGCAGAAACTGCTGCCCAAGCGCGAGATCACCGGCCACAACACGGGCTTTCAGCATCGCCTGCTTTTCCCACAAGGCTGCATCCTGATTCAGATAATCGGCGTACGACTGAATCGTACTGACCAGCGCACCGGCTTCGCCCCACGGACGCAGCCGCAGGTCAACGCGATACAGAAAGCCGGGAGCGATGTTGTCCGCCAGTCCATCAATCATCAGCCTTGCCAGCCGCTGGACATCGGAGGAATCGTGTTCGGCAATCAGCACGAGATCGATGTCCGAGCTGTAATTCAGTTCCTCGCCGCCGTGTTTCCCCAGCGAAATCACGGCCAGACGCGGCGGTAATCCGGTGAAATCGGCAGCCGCCACTTCCAGACAGCACTGCACCATCGCGTCCGCGAGGAGCGACAACTGCAGTGTCACGAACCGCAGATCGAGCAGGCCGAACGCATCGCAGATTCCGATCCGCAGCAGCTCTCTCCGCTGGAATCGCCGCAATCCGGAAAGCCTTGCTGTGCGCTGAGCTTGATCCGTGATCGAATCGGTTGCCTCCAATACAAATTGTTCACGCGATTTCATTTCCGCTGTGCGACCATGCTGAGTCAGCGTCGTCAGACATAACGGATCGGCCAGCAGAATCTGTGTCAGAAACGGGCTGCCACAGGCGAGGCGGGCCAGGATATCGAGCGCCCTGGGAGTCTGTTCCAGAAATGCGAACACGTCGATCTGCTCACCCGCATTGCGAACATACTGGTGAAAGACGTCCAGCACCATGTCTTTGAGCGGCGCTTCACGAAGAACACGTTCCAGAATCCGATACCACCCCGGAGCAGAACTGCGGCGTCCGCCGGAAACGTTGAGAGGATCAGGCTGCCCGGCATTCACTGTCGCCAGCCAGCGGTGTTTCAGTTGAGCCAGTGTCGTTGCAGCGGCTTCGGATTCCTGAAAGCTGAGCGAATGAAGTCGCTTAGCATTGACGGCCGCAAACTCATCGTTCAGATGTTCGAACTGCGGAAACATGGGCCGTCAGTCTATGTGAAGAGACCGACAACCTGAATCACGAAAATCGCAACTCCCACAGTCACTTTGGCGAGCATCCCGAGCAGCCGGCCTGACATTGCGGCCGCACTGATCTCGTTCCGCTTCGTGGCCACCGTTCCGATCCACGCCTCGCCCAGCCATGCACCGCCAAACGCTCCGATGGCCGCGCCCAGCACAGCCCCCATGGCGCTGCCCACGATCGGAATCGGGACTACGAACGTACCCAACACACTGCCCGCAACAGAGAAGACCAGTGAGAGCAGAACAGCCCGGCGACTGGCTCCTTTTTTTGCAGCCTTCGCTGACCCCAGAATCAACTCCAGAATTTCCCCGATCGTCGCAAGTGCGGCACTGATGATGACGATCGTCCAGCCGGGACCACGGTCAAAATCCGATGCCAGCAGAAACACACACAGGTTGCCCGTCATCAGCCAGTTTCCAGGCAGCATCAACAGATTCGACAGCAGACAGACGGCGTTCGCGGTGGTCAGCAGGCCGGCGGAAATCCAGAAGCTCATGGGTCAGCACTTCGCTCTGGCGGCTGCTGCACGGTGAAATTCAACTCGCACATGCCGCCGGGATCAGATTCTTCTTCGCAGCCCGGAAATCTCGCCGGAATTTTGATTTCTGACGAAGCCTAATACACAGCCTTTGACCGGCCAAGTCCGCCCTGCGGAACTCCGGCCGGAACGCCTTCCGGGCCGACAGGCACGCCCTGCAGCATCCTCTGCTCCGCCGCACGGCGCTGTTCGCTGCGAGGGCGATCGTAGCCTCGGGGGCTGGAATCCAGGGACGGCCCGATGTCGGGATCAGGAAACGGATCCTGCTGCTGGTAGGCTGCGTTCTCCGCACTGGGAAAATACGCGAACCAGGACGGAAATCGAGTGTTCTGCGCGTTCATACAGCCACTGCCGGATGTCAGCAGCACAATCGACAGCGCTCCGCGTAAGAGCGCTGCGAACTTCACAGGCCCGGGCTTCTGATTGCCGAACGAATCACTGGATTCATGGTTGCTCATCGTCGCCGGTCCCTTTCCGCCAAAGGCTAGCAGCAATCTCAGCCGAACCACAACAGCAGTTCGGCGGCGAATGCCGAAGCTTTTTGCCGGGGACTGCTGTGTTGTAAGAATTGCAACGTTCATCGCCGTGAGATGCGTGCTGCGTTTTCACTTGAACGCAAACAGATCCGCAGTCGGCAGATCGGCGATGGACTTCAGCCCGAAGAGTTTCAGGAATTTCATCGTGGTCCGGTACGACACATCTCCGCGGCGATTGCCGCTGCGCTGAAGCTCGACCAGCTGCAGCCGCAGCAGATGTCTCAGCAGTGACATCGCATTCGGGCGGTCAATGCTTTCGATGGATTCCCTGCTGACCGGCTGATTCCACGCCACGAACGCCAGTATTTCCAGGACATCCGGAGACAGCCTGACATCGCGCGGGCCGCTGCCGAACGTGCGGGTTGAAACATCGGCGAACTCATCGCGGAGTTCCAGACGGTAGCCGCCTTCATTCAGCCGGATTTCGTACGGTCGATTCTCGCGGGCGTAGGTCTGATTCAGCGCATCAACCAGTGACACGGCAACTCGATTGTCGACGTCCTGCCCGATCAGCGACGCCAGTTTTCTTGCCGTGAGTGCCACATCACCTCCGACGAAGACCGCCGCTTCAATCACTTCTCGCGGAGTCACCCTCCGCATGCCGTCGACGAGTACTGTGTGGCTCGACGCTTCGGTCTCGGCGGCTGTCGACTTCAGCTCTTCTGCGAACTGCGATCCGATGGAAAATCCAGCAGTGACTCGGTCGTCTTCTGACGCACCGGCGACAGATGAATCTGAAAAGTCGACCAACACGGAACCAACCTGCCGTTCCGCGGCATCCAGAGCCTCCAGAGCCTGCCGGTAGGCGAGTTCGATATCGTCAACGGCAAAATCGTGCTCCGGCAGTTCGCCGACGGAATGACTCAGTCCGTCATGGTCTTGTGTGCCGTCGTTCGTGACTGACATGCGGACATCATTCCAGGTTGGCTTTGGAATAGGCGGCCATCATCTTTCCGACAAAGCGCAGCAGACCCGTTTCAATCTTCAGCTCGCCGATGACTTCGCCGTTCTGAACCGTGAAATCAAGCGACGCGGCGTCAGAGTCCGCAAATGATGCAATCGCCCGGGCACGCTGACGGGCCTTGTTCCGTTGCAGTTCCAGCTCGGCCGGGAGAGTTGCCTCCGGTTCGGTCTTGGCGATGTCCTCCAGCCACTGTACCCAGGGCAACATGTGCAGTTCGATGTGCAGCGGGGACGTTACTGCGGCCGGTTGTCCCAGCCCTGCAATTGTCGATTTCAGTCTGTCGAGAGCGCCAGCTCCTGACGCCAGCCAGACGTGAGCCGTTCCGACGCCGACAAAGATGTCCTTCTTTTTTCCGACGAACCTGTCGAAGAAATCGGAGTATCCCTCAGCCAGCTGAACCCGGTGAATCGTGACATCGCCGGACTTGTCGATGTTCATCTCCACAACATTTCCATTTCCGGAGGATGTCAGCATCGGCAGCACATCGTTCAGTTTTGACGCAGTCGGGGCAGCGAACCCGGCGATTGAAAAAAAGTCGCCGTGACCGTCCGGAACCGCTTCCACAAATGCATTAAAATAGCCCGTTTTGATCCCGTCCGCGACGATTTCCAGAACACCCTTCGTACATTTCAGAGTCATCTCTTTTTCGGACTCGCTGCGCTCCTTCGACGACTTCAGCCGATCCGCCATGTCCTGTTCCGTCAGCGCCAGAAACTCGAGGATGTTGGTCTGCCGCATCGGATCGATCGGGTGGTTGAGCCGTAGCGACAATGCGGAGCCTTCAAATTCTGCCAGTGATGCAAACGCATCCGGCTGAGTCCCGATCTGCGCGATCGCGGCAGCCAGAGTCGTTCCAGGAATTGCAACGGCATTGGTCTTCAACGACGCCGCCAAAGCAGCCGGATTCGCTGTGTCGATGTTTAACACCATCGTGATCTGTTGTGATTCTGCCATCAGCCGTTCGCCTTCATCCAGCAGCACTTTGCTGGAGTGCGTCCGGATGGCAAATTCCGTGGCAGACTCTTCCGGCCGCCTCTTGACAGCGTCCATGCTGACTCGGCGGATTTCTCCGAATGCTTCACGTCGATGCTGCTGGGCCTCGGATGCCGGATCGTCGTTCACCAGTTCAGCCTGCATGTTGCCCTGCACGTTGGTGGCCGGCAAAGTCGCCTTTAAGATGATCTCACGCAGCAGCGGGAATTTATCTTTGTCACCAGTCAGAATCAGCAGCGCATATCGGGAGTCCGCAAGCACTCGAAGCCAGCCGAAGTCCGGGTCGACATCCAGCTCGAACAGACTGCGATCTTTTTCATCCCGCTGGAATTCGTACCCGAGCGAATCCAGGTTATCCCTGAACTCCTCAAAAATCGGGTCCTTTAATGACAACGGAAGTGCCAACAAATAACTGGCCGGCTTCTCGCCCGTTGGCACGACGATATAGAACGGTTTTTTGCCGCTCAGTCCCATCACGAACGAATCAATGTAGCCTTCAATATTCGGCCACTGCTTCTGTTCCGTTTCATCCGTCAGTTTCATGATCGCCTTTAGATCGGCCTTCATGGCGTCAAAACCAGGATGAGCCACGGTAATACGGGCATCCTGAGGGCTCTGCGCCGGGACCGCTGATGACATCAACACGGCGACATTGAGCATGGCAGCGAGACGAACGACACTCTTCATGATGTTCACCAGCAAGGAATGAGTTGAAATCCAGACTGCCTGAACCATGGTTTTGAGTGAAATCAGCCCTGAATTTCATCTCTGCCAGCGGAGTCAGGATCAGGAAGAAGATCGGAGTCGGTGGATTTCTCCAACGCAGACTCCCAAAGTCTGAATGGTCACTGAGAAAGGAAACGAGTGGAAAGGCCGGGCCCTGGTCCTCATCTGCCACAGGCTGAAGTCCGGAATAGTAAAATCAGCCGTCTTTCATGGAAAAGTGACCCCACCGGGCCGGTAGCCTTCAGAGGATGG
>JANNGQ010000554.1:0-2742 GCA_031403975.1 Planctomycetota bacterium | reverse complement strand
GCCGACGGCTGGTGGCACGACGGTGCCATCCGCGGCGTGGAACCCCGACACGATGAGCGCCGCCGTGAGGACGCGGTGCATGCGGGCCACTTCGGTGGCGGGGGCGCCGCGCGTGCCCCACTCCCAGAAGGCATGTCCGCCCGCGACGGCGGCCGAGGACGCCAGGCTGAACTGGTAGGTGGGGACGCCCGTGTGCGCCGGGACGTTGTCGTTCAGGCTGCCCGATCCGGTGCCGACCATCGGTGAGCTGATCGCCCCCAGCTGGATACCCGACTGCAGTCCCGCGTGGACCGCGGCGTTGTCAACGCTGTCGGCCACGAAGGCCGGCCGCAACCCGAACCACATCAGCTCGAGGCTGATGCCTTCATCGCTACCATCCTTGCGCCCATGTCTCGCGTTTTCGGCGGACACGCCGGCCTGGAACGCGGGCTCGATGCTGTTCCGGATGTCCTCGAGCGTTTCCTTGCGCGTCGAGCGCATGTCCACTTCGAGCGAGCAATTCGGCACACCCATGCCCGGCCCCGGCGGCGGCTCGCAGCTGGCGCGGCCCACGGTGTAGGTGGTTTTCGGCGCGCCGTCGCGCAGGTCCGTCGGCGTCTGCAACGCGGGGACTTATATGGATGAGCCGTTCCTGCAGATGAAACTGGAGACATTTGACCGAACGATGAAACTGAATGTGTATTCACAGTTCGTGCTGATTCAGCACTTTGCACGACGCTGGGTCGCGAATGGGATCCGGGGCCGGGTGCTGCTGATCGGATCAATCAACGGGCGTCTGTCCGAGGTGGATCATGTGGCTTACGATACGTCCAAAGGTGCCGTTGAGGCGCTGTTGCGCTCACTGTGCGTTTCGCTGGCGCCGCTCGGTATTCGTGTCAACGGAATGGCTCCGGGACTTTTTCGTACGCCCCTGACTGAGCCGGCCTTGCAGGACGCGCGGATCCGGCGATGGATGGAACTTCATACTCCGAACGGCATTGTCCCTGGTCCGGAGGTGTGTCGCGGCACGGCCGTGTTTCTTCTCAGCGACTCGGCGGAACACATCCACGGCCAGATGCTGCTGGTCGATGGAGGAATGAGCGTGTGGCAGCAGCCGGATCCGCCGGATGACTGGATGGCCTGAGATGGCGGCGGCGATTCACGAATCCTCTGATGCCGCGGGACACGATCCGTCCAGCCCGTGCGTCGTTTCAACCGAGGCATTCGCCAGTCTGCCGGAGCGCAGCGATCATGGCAGCATGTCCGAGCTGTTTCGCGTGGCTGTCCCGCTGATGATCAGTGCGGGCTCGCAGTCACTGATGAATGCCGCCGACAGAATTGTCCTGGCCGGATGCTCCGAAGCGGCGCTGGCCGCTGTCACACCAGCCTCGATGCTGCACTGGACGGTTGTCTGCATTCCTATGGGCACGATTCTCTACGCGAATACATTCATCTCACAGTATGACGGGGCGGGGCAGAAAGAGCGCATGATGGCGTCAGTCTGGCAGGCGATCTGGCTCTCGATGGTGGGTAGTCTGCTGCTGATGCCCTGCCTGTTTCTGAGCCGCCCGGCGCTGGCTTTATCGGGTCATTCGCCGCAGATCGTGGAACTGGAAGCGCAGTATTTCAACACACTCTGTGCGGGTAATCCCGTCATGCTGCTGGCCACGGCTCTGAGCTGTTTCTTCAGCGGGCGACGGCGCACGCGGATCGTGATGGTCATCAGCATGCTGGCCGTCTGTTTCAACTTCGGGATGGCCTATGTGCTGGTGTACGGAGCCGGCCCGTTCCCCGAACTCGGCATGCGCGGAGCGGCCCTCGCGACAGTGCTCGCACGAACCGGTGAGGTCGTCGTCTACATCGTGCTGATGCTCAGGGAAGCTCGCAGGTTTGGCCTGCCATTGCTGTCGTCCCGCAGCATCGATGCTGGGTTGCTGAAGAAGTTTCTGCGCTATGGTGTCCCCAGCGGACTACATTACTTCGTCGATAACTCGGGATTCACGGCGTTTCTACTGATCGTCGGCAATCTCAGCAGCCAGGCACTGGCAGCGACGAATCTGGCATTCAGCATCAACGGGCTGATCTTTGTTCCGTTGCTGGGCTTTGGCACGGCCATTCAGACTCTCGTCGGTCATCATCTCGGTGCAGGCAAGCTCGACGCGGCGAAACGGACGACCGGGAATGCGATTCTGCTCGGCGTTGTCTGGACCGGCGCGACAGGGCTGTTGCTGGTGTTTTTTGCAGAGCAGCTGCTGAGTCCGTTCTTCTGGTTCGCAGGACAGTCGTCCGGGACCGATGCGGATATCCCGGCCCTCGCGAAGACCGCCTCGACACTGCTCATGTTTGTCGCAGTGTATTCTGTGTTCGATGCCCTGGCGGTCGTCTTCGCATCCGCCCTGCGAGGCGCAGGTGACACCGTCTATCCGATGCTGATCACCCTCCTGTCGAGCTGGCTGATTATGGTCCTTCCGGCGCTGTTGATGATCCGCTACGGCAACCCCAGCATACTCCTGCTCTGGGTGACTTGCTCCGTTCACATCGGTCTGTCCGGATTCTGTATGTTGCTGAGGTACCTTGGCGGTCGATGGCAGAGTATTCACCTTGTCCAGTCGTAACACAGGCGGCTCGCCTGTGTTGTGTTTATGCCGGAGTTCACAGGGGAGCCACCTGAGTTCCGGCATTTGTCCGTGTTTTGAACCTGAGGTTCAGGAAACAATTGCCAAGTCGGCCTGGATTTCCGTACACTGAGAGTCCCTCAACCGC
>JANNGQ010000553.1:0-5259 GCA_031403975.1 Planctomycetota bacterium | reverse complement strand
TTTCATTCACGGTCTTGAACTCGTTTGTCATTTCGTAGCAGTTCCCTGACGCGGAAATCACAACAAGATCGGATGTATTTTCAACCGGCTGGGCCAACACAAATCCGTATGAGTCGGGGCTGGGAATCTGTTTCACAAGCGACATTGAGGCAACCGTCATTGCCAGAAATCCTTTCGACGTGCAAAAACCGACATACTTCATGTCGTCCGTGAATGTCACCGAACTGATTGAGCCCAGTTGATTCTGGCCCGTCATTTTTGTCACAGAGGCTCTGAAGACCTCACCTGTCTTAAGTTCACACAACGAGAGCGTGCCCTCGGCATCCAGCATCAAGGCCAGCGAGAAATCCGGACTGACCACGCAGGCACCGCTAAACGCGGCTTTGATTGAAAAAGACCGTGACTCCTGAAGTGTGGCCGCATCCACAACCTTGAGATGCGTTGCAGCGCCGTCCGTGTCAAAGATGCAGAGGGAATTTGACTTCTGGTGGAAATAGAGTGCTGACAGCGGTCCGTCCAGCTTCAATGTCTGCATGTTCTCAGTTGAAAAACCGGACTCAGAATCCAATCGTCCGATTTCCTCCCCCATCACCAGAATGACGCCGCCCTTCTCTTCGGAAATCACAGCCGTCGTCGAAGGCGGTACAAGGACTCTTGCAGATAACTCACCATCGCCTACAGACCAGACATCCAGCACGTTTCTCGCGCGCAGAAGACTGGCCGTTCCTGTTGATGCCGAAACTCCCACGCTGACAATCCGACCGACTGGCAGTGATTCTCCTCCCGCGACGACAAACTTCATCGCGGAAGCCCCCCAATAGCCTCCGAAAACGACCAACGCGATAATGACCGCCAGCAGACTCCTGGCTCCTCCGGGAATTGCTCCCGCAACGGCCGACGGAGTCAGCTTTGACGCGATCGAGACGAGTACCCGATTGATTCTCTTCGCCCGAATTCTTCGGGAACTGAACCCGAGTTCCAGCAGAGCCTGTTCGGTCCCGCGACGCACCATTTCGTCCGGGTCGTGCAACAAGGCCAGGATCGCCTCTTCGGTGTTTTCCAGTTTGAGTTGTGCCAGTCCTTTGACAGCCTGGTAGCGTATTTCCGGCTGAGGATCTTTCAGCAGCGACAGAAGCACGGGCCCCGCCGACGCCTGGTTCAGTTTCCCGATGGCAATGACAGCCTGCAGTCGCACTGTCTGATGATCCTCCAGAGCGTCCTCCAGTAATTGCAGCGACGACTGATCCTGAAGTTCTCCAAGAGCTTTTGCACAGGCACCACGGACGCTTTCATCCGGATCTGTCTTCAGCATTTTGCGAAAACCGGGCAATATCCCTTCGGCTTTCAGCAACGCCAGCTGTTCGACACCCTGCCTCCGGATTGTCGGGCCTTTGTCATCCAGCAGATGCCGAAAAACGGGAATACTCTCCGGAGCTTTCAGTTTTTTCAGAGCCTTCAGTGCCTGATCTCTGAAATGTGTTGTGTCGTCTTCAACGTAGCGCATCAGAATTCCAAGAGCGCTCTTTGCACCGTTACGGCTCAAAGCCGCCAGCAGAGATTCAATCGTTGAAGGATCCGTTTCCTGTTCGAGTGCTGCGGCGATAGCATCGGACAACCCCTCTTCTTCAACCCGGCTGGCAGCCAGCGCGGCGCTGCGGCGTACCAAAAGGTCAGGATCGGTCAGGAGTCGGCAAAGAATCTCCACGCTGCGGGGACTGTGGATCGTCCCGATTCCCAATGCGGCCTGGACGCGCACCTGAGGATCAGGGTCCAGCAGAGCATTATTGATGGAACTGATGGCTCGTTTCTCTCCTGTGCGGACCAGCGCATCCACGGCCGCCGCACGCTCCACGGCCGATTCGCTCTCAATCAGTTTCTGATACTGATCATAGTGCGCAGAGCCGGTGATTCGGCTCAGCAGCGAAACCGAAAATGCCACGAGTTCAGAATCCGGCAGGTTCAGATTTGACAGCAGGAGTTGCTCCCATCCGGGTTTCTCTTCCGCGGGGACTGCTTCAATTCCGGAAGTCACAATCGTCCGTAATGAACTCGTCACCAGACCAGCCGCCAGAATCACTCCGCGAACACAGCTTGTATTCACCGAAATCAGTGAAGCGACAGCCGCGTCGACGACCGTTCCGGACTTGTCGCTCAGCAGTTTCAGCAGGAGGACCGCCGACCTCTGGTGAGGAATCATCCCCAGCGCCTGAGCACAGGCCAGCCGAATCTCCTTCGAGGGTTTCTGGCAATAAGTACTCAGGATTTCGAGAGCTGCGGGAGAAGACGTTTCTCCGATCTGCAGCAACAGTGCCTTCACCTTTTCCATGTCGGTGGAAAGGGTGGAGAGCAGCGTCGCGATTTTTCTGGACAACAGTCGCGGCACGCGGCCGCGGATTTCTTCCTGTGTCGCAAGCAGGTTCTCAAAGGCCTTTTCGCGAGCTTCTCGCAGACGTCGCAGACTGTGCTCAAAAGCGGCTGCCCTTGCTGCCTGCAGCGCCTCATCCGGCTCATCGGTGACTTCCGTCGAAAGTGAAGTCACCAGATGCGACTGCTGCGGGGGCATTGTCACAACGGAACTCTGTGCAGAGTCCGCGGTTCCGGTCCGGCTCGTCACGAGTAACGCATGGCCTGGGCGGACGAAGCCCGACTCCGACCCCGACTGATGCTGAGCATAAGACGATGGACTGGAGGCTGGCATCGAGAATGCCGGGATCAACGGGGATGATACAGTCAAATCCGTCATCGCGGGCTGCGGAAGCGCTTGCCCCGCCGCCGGAGGCGTAGATTGTGTCGAACGACCGGAAGCCCACGCAGCGCCATGAGGCCTCGGGACCTGCTGCCGACGTGATGTGCTGACATGCTCACCGGATTGTGAATCGATGACCTCAATATCGCATGCGCTTTCATCCGGCGAATAGCGATCCGCCGCCTGGATGCGATTGCCGGAAAGGCGATTGACTGCGAACGGACGTCCCTCCAGCAACCCTGAAATGTCGGACACGAGCTCGATTTCTGCAGAGCTTGTTTGTACATGTCCGCTTGACAGTGATTCGGTCTGCGTCGCCGATGATCGGACTGGATAGTCCATCGCCGACCACTCCCGGGAATCCTCATTGATATCAATGGATTCAAAAAAACCCATATCTGCGAAAGAATCGCTGTGACGGTTATCTGTCCACGAATCCTGCACTTTGGTTGCCTGCCCCTGTTCGTCGTCGTCTCTGCTTCTGAACAGTTCTGCAATCATCCGTTCGCCTGAACCGTTGTCAGTGTCACCGTCCGACGGACTTTGCAGGGCACGCCGATCCAGTGTGACAGACGACTTCGCAAGTGACATCGGCGTTGCCGAGACCTGTTGAACCGTCGATGCATCTGGAGAATGTCGCCGGGAACCCTCGGTCCTCAGGTTTCCGCGATCAACTTGCCCGGCCTCCGGTGTTCCGGAGATTCTCTTCGACATGCGGCCGGGCGACGATTCGCCGATCGGAATGTCTCTGTGGATATCACCTTGCGCACTGGACAACGTGTCACACGCCCGAAGTAGCTCCTGTACGACAGATTGCGCCGACGTATGACCGCCCGTCGAGAGATTTCGCAGAGACTCGGCCAGGGAGGCCTGTCCCGACTTGCGGAGACTCTTGATCGCATCGAGAGCAGTCGATCGCATCGAAGTACTGGAAAGGCAGGCGGAAACAACGACATCTGAGGTCAGTGGAAACTGCTGCCCAATCAGTGATTGAAATGCGGCACGACGAACACGGGACGATCCATCTCGCAGCATCGGCAGCAGCAGATACACGGCCAATGAATGCCGGACGTTGCCGAGTGCTGTGGCGACGGCTAACCGTACCGCTTTCGTGCGAGATGTCGATGCGAACAGAAACGATTTGAGAACAGCCGGGTCCGCCGACCGTCCCAGAGCCTGGATGATCGCGACGATTGCCAGTTCGGCTTCCGCAGGAATCGTCGGCAAGCTTTCAATCAGTGCGGCGATTGTCGGCGATGAAGGTCGCGGCAGTGTATCTCTCAGACCTTTGATCTGCTGACGCGCTCGCTGGATGCAATGTTCCAGGTCAAACGCCGTTTCGACAGCGTTTTCGGTCATCCGGTTGCTGACAATCATCGGCATCTCAGCAGCCTGAATCGGATTTCCGCATTCTGAGCAGAATTTGGCCGACGCCGGATTACCTGATTTGCAGCGGGAACAAGTCTTCATAGTGCCACACCAGTCATTTTCCTGCAGGGTCTCCGCACAGCGGTTTTCGAGCCAGCTGTCGGGGCAGCAACGCAATCGGGTATGTCGCGACCGAGCACGAGGCTGAAGCAATTCGTCAAACCCGCCGGATGATGATCCTTCAGCGCGCCAAAATGTCCGGCTGCAGCAAAACACCGCAGCCGGACACGCTGAATCGCTTCACGATACCTTGAGATGCGTCCCGGGCATTATTGCTCGAACGTGCCCTTCTCAAACGTCTCCGGATCGGTCAGCCAGGTACCACAGAAGACGTCAAAGGAGTTGATCTCACAGGGACCTTCCGTGTAACCATCACCTTCCTTTGTCATTCCGGCGGCAACGAATCCTGGATTGAAGAAATTGTCACCGTTTGAGTCGAACAGAGTCTTGACGCTGCCGTCAGCCATCAGAAGGTTGCAGCCACCGCGGTGAACCGCGTACCAGTCGCGGGTATCCTGAAGAACCAGACCCAGGGTGCTGTCTGCAGCAAAGTTGTTCACGTTGGCTGCAGTCACAATTTCCCCGATGAGCGGATATCGCTTGGGGTTGTACTTGTTGACAAGCTGTCCATCGAAAGAAGCCGCGCCCGTGTCGAGCAGTTCAAGGCTTGTCGTTGCGTTCACCCGGGCTGGACCGTCATTTGCCACTTCGCAAAGACGGGCACCGTCGATCAGCACACCTGCATCATCCAGTGAACCGGTGAAAAGACCGGTTTCCAGGATGGCTTCTTTGGTGTCGCCAGGAGCGGCGTCACCCAGCAGCGGAATGCTGCTGGAAGGAACGTCAGATCGGCTGATCTGAATCTGTGTCAGCGGTCCTGTGCATCGAGCTGTGTCAGTCGAATCACTGACGAGACTCTTGCAGTCCTTACCCTTCATGATCGGGAAAATTGCCGTAGTGCCGGTGGTTGGATTCTGAGCAACCAGATTTTGACCGCGGCTCATAAACCAGCTGCCGGCATAGTTCGAATTGACGCCCTTGCGAATCCACGCTTTCAGTTCATCACCGCGAGCCGCACTGCCGGC
>JANNGQ010000552.1:0-8224 GCA_031403975.1 Planctomycetota bacterium | reverse complement strand
GCAAAACTGCTGGCGGCCGCCGACGAACAGATCGCCGCGATCACTGCGACTCACGAGGAGCAAGTGGCTCGGCAAACAAGGCTTTCCGTTGAGCAGATCGCCGTCAGTGAAGCGGAGTCCGGACGTCAGCAGTCGGCCATCGAGCTGTGGAGCGCAACGGAACTGGCGCGGGTGCAGACCCAGAGTCGCTCGGAACATGAACGGGCTCTGCAGCAGCTTCGGGCAGTGAACGCGGCGAAGCGGGAGCAGCTGACGGCGGAAGAAGCAGGAGCATTGGCAAACTGGAAAGTCAGTGTCTCGGCAGCGACAGAACTAGCGCGCTCCAGCCGTGACCGGGCAGCGGCGTTTCCCCGCTGGGCGCAGCTCAAATCGGTCGGCTGGCATCCGTCGACGAAACTGCCGGCTGTGATCCCGGTCGGCGACCTGCTGGCATCGATTCCGGCCGCTCCGGCGGCAAGTGATGCCGACCTCAATTCCAATCTATGCCTTGAGCTGCCCGCCCTACTGAGTTTTCCCTGCGACACATCGATCTCCATTGAACACGATGCAGCCGGTCGTGAATCGGCGCTGGCGTTTGTGCGGGCCATTCTGCTGCGGCTGCTGACGAACATCATGCCGGGGCGAGTACAGTTTACGCTGATTGATCCGGTGGGGCTGGGACAGAGCTTTTCCGCGATGATGCATCTCGCGGACTTCGACGAACTGTTGATCAGTAATCGCATCTGGACCGACTCGACTCAGATCCGCGATCGGCTGCAGAAGGTCACCGAGCACATGGAGAGCGTGTTCCAGACCTATCTCCGGAGCGAATTCGAAACAATCGAAGATTACAACGCTGCGGCGGGTGAAGTTGCCGAGCCGTATCACTTCGTTGTGATCGCCGGGTTTCCGTCCGCATTTACAGAAGAAGCTGCTCGGGCCTTGACCAGCATCCTCACCAGCGGACCTCGGTGCGGAGTCCACGCCATCATCACCTGGTCGCCCGATCAGACTCTGCCCAGATCCTTTGATGCCGGCAACCTGCAGACCTGCTGCACTCAGTTTCGAGTGGAGGATGGTGCGGTGGTTCCCGGAGCTGCACCGACCGCAGCCTCCGGGCCAACCGCAGGACGGCCTTCTCAGGTCGTCCCGTCTCTTAATCTGTTCGTCGACTCAAAGAAAGGGACGGTCTGGGAAGGCCGTCCTACTGAGCGCAAAGCCGCCATCGAATTCGAGGCCCTGGCGCCGCCAGATTCCAATGATTATGTCAGCCTCGTCCGCGCGGTCGGTGAACAGTCGAAAAACGCGCGTCGGGTGGAAGTGTCGTTCAGTCGCATTGCCCCGAAGCCGGAGGGTATCTGGACTCATAATTCGGCTGACGGCGTCGATTTCCCGATCGGTCGCGCCGGCGCCGCCAGATTACAGTTCATGAGGCTGGGACGCGGCACAAGTCAGCACGTACTGGTTGCCGGAAAGACGGGTTCCGGCAAATCCACGCTGCTGCACATTCTGATCACGAATCTGGCTCTGCATTACAGCCCGGATGAGATTCAGTTCTACCTGATCGACTTCAAGAAAGGCGTCGAGTTCCGCACGTACGCCGCAAACAAGCTGCCTCATGCTCGAGTCGTTGCGATTGAGAGCGACCGTGAATTCGGCCTGAGCGTACTGGAGCGTCTGGATGAGGTTTTGCAGGAACGTGGTGAACTGTTCCGGGTCCGCGGCGTTCAGGATGTGCCGTCCTTCCGGCGTCAGTTCCCCGGTGAGCGCATGCCGCGGCTGCTGCTGTTGATCGATGAGTTTCAGGAATTCTTCACATCGGAAGACCGAGTGTCGTCGCGCGCGTCACTGCTGCTGGACCGACTCGTTCGTCAGGGTCGAGCGTTCGGAATTCACGTATTACTTGGCTCACAGACGCTGGGGGGAGCGTATTCGCTGGCTCGCAGTACGCTCGGCCAGGTCGGAATCCGCATCGCGCTGCAATGCAGTGAAAGTGATGCCCATCTGATTCTGAGCGAAGAGAACTCGGCCGCTCGTTTGCTGACTCGACCGGGCGAAGCCATTTACAACGACGCGAACGGTCTGGTCGAAGGCAACCATCCATTTCAGATTGCCTGGCTGGATGAAGCGCAACGGGAGTCGATGATTCATGCCATGACTCAGCGGCCGGATTATCATCAGCGTGCTGAGGGCCGCATGATCGTGTTTGAAGGCAATGTTGCTCCGTCACTGGAATTGTGCGGACCGCTGAATGCATGGCTGAAGAGCGAAGCAGACGCGACTCGTCACTTTGTCGACACGCTGCCGGCCTGGATCGGTGAACCTGTGGCGATCGCTGCACCGATGTGCGTGGAATTCCGGCGGTCCGGCGGTCAGAACCTGTTGATTGTCGGTCAGGAAGGCGACCTGGCTGACACGATCCTGGCGGCGACAATTGTCAGCTGGGCTGTCGGTCGATCGGATGACACATCGCACACATCGCAGGTGTTTTTTCTGCACGACGGTCGTGACCGGGCGTCTCAGGAAAGATTTGCAGCGACGTTTCCGCCGTCCGTTGCACCGCGACTGTCGCTGCGTCCGGTGGCTGATGCGGATTCAGTCGTGGCGTCGCTGTGGACTCAGATGAGTCAGCGGGAAAGCGGCGAGTCACGGCCGGACAGCCCGGAAATCATTTTCGCCATCAGGAATATCGGGCAGTTCCGTTCGCTGCGCCGCGATGAAGATGACTTCGGGATGTCCGGCTTCGGAGCACCGAAGGAAGCCACTCCGGCAAGTCAGCTGGGAGATCTGATCCGCAAAGGTCCGTTGGTCGGGATTCACGTCATCATCTGGTCGGACACGTTCAGCAATGCGATGCGCTGGCTGTCGAATTCGTTGTTGCGTGAGTTCGATAACCGCGTGGCGTTCCGGCTGAATCAGACGGACTCGGCCAGCCTGATCGACACTCCGGCTGCAGCATCGCTCAGTCAGGGCAGGGCAATTCTTTATCGCGATCAGACGGGATCTGCTGACCGGTTCCGGCCATTCAGCTGGCCGTCGTCGGAATGGCTGAAGGGGATCTCCGCTCCGGCGGACAACCGGGCTGGCGGCGAAACCGACGGTCTGGACATCGATCAGCTGGTGATCGAGTGATTTGCTGTTGGTCCGCCGCTCCGTCGGCGAGCACTCTCGTCTTACTCTGTGACCAATTCGCTTTCCGCATTGTCACGGATGTTCCGGAGCTTCATGTCGATCTTCTTGATGATCACGGTTTTGAATTCTGCGACCGGGGCAGCGGACGGTTTTTCTTCGCTGGTCACCGTCACGATCCATCGGGCGAGTCCGAACGGTACGTCCGGTGTGACCCAGTATTCTCCTTCGTTGGTGGATCGGCTTTCTGTCCGTTCCATCCGCGCAATACCCTTCATGCGGCGGGCCGTAATATTCTGGCCCTGGAGAATGATCTCCGGGACATCGGCCGAAGCAACCTCTTCCAGCTGCTGGTAATTCGTCAGCAGCGTAATCGTCGGATAGGTTCGCAGCGCAGGCGTCTTGATTTCCTTGACGGCCTCTTCACCCAGTCGGCGAAAGCCTCTCACAATCGGCAGCATGTCGTTCGAAATCCCGTCTGCATCGGTCTGGCCGGAAATCACTTTGCTTTCCGGAACGAGCACTTTGTAGATTCGGGCACCAACAGGACCGGGATCGATGCCGGCCGCTCCAGATGTTCCGGTCAGAGTTTTGATCTCGATCCATCGACACATCTGCATCTTGCCTTCAAACTCGGCTTCGATTGCTCCGACGGACTTGATGCTCAGTTCGCAGGTCCAGGACAGGGGTGTCTGGTCGTCCGGACCGGTGGACTGGATCAAAGTACCCTCATATTCCACTGCCTTACCATCTTCCGGCAGGTAGAAAATCAATCCCTGAGCAGATAAAGATCCGCAACGGAACAGAACTGCCGCAGAAAGAGTTACAGCGATTACCGCGATCTTCAGCCGAATCATATATTGAGCGCCTCGCAAAGTGACCAGCATTTCAACCCGAGAACCGGCACTCGGACAATGCCTCTTGCGCCGATCTTCGGCTCAAAGTGTCCCAAAGACTACATTCCGGAAGCAAGAGGAATCATCCGAGCCGGTCAGAATCCGGACACGCGGAGTCTGCGGCATTGGTCCGTCTCATCCTCACTGATCAGTACCGGAAAGCCGATCAGAATCAGAATCGGTGCCTTTCGGATTCCTGGGTTGCTACATTCCCATGTTGAAATTTCCTTCAGTCTCTTTTCCCGGAGCGACCGATGAACCGAGCACAATTCTGGAGCGGCCTGGCCTGCGGTGTGGTTCTCACCGTGGCAGCCACTCAGTTCACAATGCCCCGTATGATTCATGCGGACGATGAGAAAACGAAAGAAGCGGCACCGATGCTGTATGAGCTGAGAACATACTACACACCGGATGGCAAACTGGATGATCTCAACGCCCGTTTTCGTAATCACACGCTGGGGCTGTTCGAGAAACACGGGATGACCAACATCATCTACTGGACTCCCGTCGACAGGTCCAACACGCTGATCTACGTGATTGCGCACAAGGATAAGGCCGCGGCCGATGCGTCCTGGGCAGCGTTCAGGGAAGATCCGGAGTGGAAAAAGGTCGCGGAAGAAACTCAGCGAAACGGCAAGCTGGTTGAGAAAGTCGAGTCCGTCTATCTGACGCCTACGGATTACTCTCCGCACAAATAGGCAGATGAACGGGAATTGCCTGAGAGGACTCGGTCGGACGGGTTTACACGAATTCGCAAACCAGATATATCTCCGCAGGATTCGCGGACCGGAGTCAGCCTGCGCCCGCAGCAGGCCGCCGGAACAATTCTTCGGATTTCCGACAATGGCTGTGAAATCACTGTCGGCGGTTTGTTTCGCTGGAGGAAAGCATCTGTGTCGATTGAAGAAAAAGTGATTGGAATCGTCAGCGACCAGCTGGACGTTCCGAAAGAAGAGATTTCCCGTGAGAGTTCCTTCGTGGATGATTTGAAGGCCGACTCACTTGACATCGTTGAACTCGTCATGGCTCTGGAAGACGAATTCGACGTCAAGATTCCTGACGAGGATTACGACAAGATCAAAACCGTCGGCAATGCGATCACTTACATCGAAGGCAAATCCTGAGCTTCCTGCCCGTCATTTCCGGAACAGCCGCAGCGCGGCAGGTTCGAACTCCGGAGCTGCGGGCTGTTTTTTTGCGCCGCGAGCAGCAGCATGTCACGCCGTCGAGTAGTAGTGACCGGGCTGGGGGTCGTCACCGCGCTGGGCTGCGATCTCGGTGACGTCTGGGAGTCCGTGTGTTCCGGGAAGAGCGGCGTCAGCCTGATTGAACGTTTCGACTGCAGGGACTTCAAGGTCCGGATCGGTGGCGAGATCCGCAATTTTGATCCGACATCGCATTTGCAGATCGACGCCAAAGAGCTGCGTCGGATGGATCGATTCAGCCAGTTCGCTCTGGCCGCGGCTCAGCACGCAATCACTCAGGCCGGCATCGATTTCACAGCCGGTGACCGATATCGATATGGAGTCGTCGTCGGCAGCGGCATTGGGGGCCTGAACGAAATCGAATCGCAGCTGTCGATGCTGTTTGACCGTGGCCCCGACCGGATTTCAGCGTTCATGATCCCGAAACTGATCATCAACGCCGCGAGCGGCAACATCTCTGTCCACTGGGGCCTTCGCGGACCGTGCACGGCCGTCTGCACGGCCTGTGCCTCCGGTACAAATGCAATCGGCGATGCAGCGCGGATGATTCAGTCGGGGATTGCCGATGTGATGATCGCCGGAGGCACAGAGGCCGGAGTGACCCCCATGGGAATTGCCGGCTTCGCCCGCACGCGTGCCCTGTCGACCCGGAATGATTCTCCGCAGCATGCCAGTCGCCCGTTCGACCGGGATCGCGACGGCTTCGTACTGTCCGAAGGTGCCGGAATTCTTGTTCTGGAAGATCGCGAGTTCGCGTTGAAGCGCGGCGCCACGATTCTGGCTGAAGTGCTTGGTTACGGGCAGTCATCGGATGCGACGCATCTGACGATCCCGGATCCCGGTGGCGCAGGCGCTGCCTACGCAATCAGTGCGGCTTTGCGGGACGCCGGCGTTAAGCCCGATGAGATTGATTACGTGAATACTCACGGAACCGGAACACCGCTGGGAGATATCGCGGAAACGAGCGCCATCCGAACGGTCTTTGGAAGTCACGCAGGTGCTCTGGCCGTATCAAGCACGAAGAGCCAGATGGGTCATCTGATGGGAGCGTCGGGCGGTGTGGAGTCCGCGTTCTGCATCAAGGCCATGCTCACCGACACAGCTCCTCCCACGATCAACCTGGACAATCCGGATCCGAAGTGTGATCTGGATTACATTCCCCATGAGCGCCGCGCAATGCACATCCGCCGGACGCTGAAAAACAGCTTCGCGTTCGGTGGCCACAACGCCTGTCTCGTGTTCGGCGCGGCGGACTGACCGTCCGCGCGGCATTGCGGTCAGACGAGATCGGAGGGAGCTGCGTCCGCAGCCCCTCGACGCCTGCCTGAAATCGCTCAGCCCGGTCTGCTAGGCCTCTGCGTTCGTCGGCAGAAACCGACCACCGCTCATGAACATCCCGTTGTCGCAGGGCGAACACCATTCGATGACGACGTTGTATTTGAATTCGCGGGTCTCGCTGGCCATGCGGACAATGACTTCACCCGGAGTCACCGCACCGCGATGAAGCAGGCCGATGCCCGTACGACTGATTTCTCGCGTCATCGCAGCGATCGAATTGCCGCGCGGCGTCCGCAGTTCGGCAGGTACAGAAAGCTCCAGACGCTCATTGGTCCGGTGATTCTCCACGTCCGGTTTGCCTATGCTTTCAAGAATTCGCCGAAGGTCTTCAATCGTCGGTCGGCTCCAGGGGTCCTGCGTCATGGCTGGCTCCTGCTGAACGAGTCCGCGCAGCGGCACATCGACAGCTCAGTGAGGCTTCAGGAAATGAAGTGTGCGATTCGACAAACCAGCGGTGTCGGGGTCAGTATTCGATGACCGGCATCGGACTTTACGGGATCCGTCATGCCAGTGCATCGTAGTCCAGATTCCACATCATCGGATCTGTCGCCGCAAAGCAACATTAGCTCGCAGGCTGGACTCGATCACGAAAACCCGGGAATCTGCTACCCCTGAACGGGCGCCTGATTCTCCGTCACTGATTTCCTGCGGCCAGGAGCGAACAGCAGGGCTACAACGATTATGCCGCCCAGGAGCAGTAGCCAGTTGCGCCTCGTCAGAGGCACTCGTGATCCCCGGGGGGCAGATTCTTTTGTCGATGACACACTGGTCGCTGTGGTCCTCGATGTCTGTGCCGCAGTCTGTCCCGCCGAGAAAAATGCATCGTCCGCAAGCCCGGCGCGGGAATTGACTCCGGATGATTCTCTGGACGTCGAGACCGTCAGGACGTGCCTGTCGGTTTCGATTGTCGAGCGTGGCGATTGGCTGCCGGCTTCAATCCCTGCACTCATCTGAATTGCCGATTCAGGCGGATCGTTCAGCACAGCGGCCGGAACAGAATCTGTGTGGCGACTGGCCTGAAATACTGAAGCGAACTGATCGGCCGTTGATTCGATCGCCTTCCTGGCTTTGTCCGTGTGCTGCAATTCCAGGGGGGTAAGTTGTGTCTGAGCCCATTGAAAGCCGTGTCCCATGGTAGCAGTTGCATCGTTGCCGCTTCGGTCATCCGGTCGTTCTCCAGGAGCACTCGCGGCGCTGCTGATCACTCCCCTGACACTCTTGCCGAACAATGACTCCGCATCCGCAACACTGACGCTGGCTTTCTGGCGGGACATGTGGACCGGGACCTTCAAACCGCGGTCTGTCGCAGCGGCCAGTGCTTCCCCGGAAGTGCCAAGCAGGTCATCAAAACTGTTGAGCGGGCGGCTGTTGGTATCGCGGGTCGTATTCGGAGCCGGGGGAGGCGTCTTCTTTGCGACTTTCTCCGCCGATTCGCCATCCGGTTCGAATCCTTGTGAGGCAGTGGTCAGTTCCGCAGCGCCGTGCTGTGCCAACTCACTTACTCGCTGTTTTCGCCGGTTCGCTGTGGTCTGTTTGTCAGCCAGCAGTTTTTCCAGTTCAGTCAGCTTTGATGCCGCGGCACTTTCCGGCCCTGACGGAGTCCACAGCGAACCGGCGAAAACAGCGAGTAAGTGAGTTGGCACAGCACGGCGCTGCGGAACTGACCACTGCCTCACA
>JANNGQ010000551.1:0-5860 GCA_031403975.1 Planctomycetota bacterium | reverse complement strand
TACTTACAACTCATCAACCCAGAAGAATTCATTCGGCATCTTGGCTGATTCTGCAATTTCGAATTTTGATCGACGAGGCGTGGATTTGATGACGACGCCTAGCGGCTATAGCGTTGTTGATTTTGGCGATCAAACGAACGCGGCTTGGCAATATAAGGGTTCGTGGCTCGTGCGTGAAACCGCATCCACAGTCCCCGAACCAGCCTCCATCGCCATGTGGGGTCTCGGTGCCTTGGGCATGATGTTCGCCCGCCGCAAGCGTCGCCAGATGCTCATGGCGGTTTGAATGATTTAGAGCGACGACCAGAACTCACCAAACGGCGGCCATCACGGTCGCCCGTTGTTCGTTGATGACTCCGAAGTCATCATAAACATCCATGAGGTTTCGGTTGAGCAAAGTGACCCGTCTGGGCAAAATGACGGTCATGCCACAGAACCTCACCCGCCTGTCTCTGACGGAGCTTTACACGAAACTGAAGAAGCACAAAGCTGCCATGTGGGTTCGTCAAAAACAGTCTACCCGGAGTTCGGCGCAGAGGGATAGCGAGTCCGTCAGAGTGCGGAGTTTTGTGAGGATTTGGAGCATTGGAGTGAATCTGACGAGGGCGTCATCTCTGCCGTGGTGAAGCAAAAAGGTGTCAGAAGCAAAAAGGTGTCAGGAATCGTTTATTCGTTTCTTTGGACGTCCTCGCGGCCGGTTGGTGATTTCAAGGCCCAGCGATGTCGTTGCTGTCGCGGCCCGGGATTCTTCGCCGTACGGTGTAAGCGGCGGCGAGAAACCGTGGCGCTTGGGGGGCGATCCAGTGGGCGATCGGCCAGATCGAAACCTCGGCGACCAACTGGGTCGAAGTCTGAAGTCATGCAGTGTGCCGACTCGGGTCAGATGGGCTCAAGCTACGGAGAGCCAAGCGCTACTTCAAGCGGATATCCACGCTGGCACTATGTGCGGTCAGGCCTTCTTTTTCTGCGATGAGTCGGACCAGAGGGGCGTCTGCGGCGAGGGCCGCGCGGTCATAGCGGATGATCGAACTGCGTTTCAGAAAGTCCGTGGCCGCAAGGCCATTTGCAAAGCGGGCAGTGCCGCCGGTGGGGAGGACGTGTGACGGGCCGGCGATGTAGTCGCCCAGCGCGACGGGTGTGTAGTGACCCAGGAAGATCGCGCCGGCATTGCGGACCCTGCTCAGCATCCGTTCGGGTTCGTCCATCGAGATATGCAGGTGCTCTGGAGCCAGCATGTCGGTCAGCTCCGCGGCTTCTGTTTCGCTGCGAGCCAGAATCAGAGCACCGTAGTCTTCCAGCGACTGCCGCGCGAGATCGCCGCGGGGAAGGGCGCAGAGTTGCTGCTCCAGGGCAGCCCGTACCTCGGCGATGAGCGGTTCATGCCAAGTGATCAGAATTCCGGAGCCCGGACTGTGCTCTGCCTGTGAGATCAGATCGGCTGCGACGAAATCGGGACGAGCGGTCTCATCGGCCAGCACGATGACTTCGCTGGGGCCGGCGATGCTGTCGATGTCGACATCGCCGAACACGTGTTGTTTGGCGAGGGCCACGAACAGATTTCCCGGACCGACAATCTTGTCGACTCGCGGGATGCCTTCGACACCATACGCCAGCGCGGCGACGGCCTGCGCACCTCCCACGCGGTAAACTTCGGTGACACCGATCTCGTGGCACGTCGCGAGCATGTCGACGTTGTAACCGCCGAAACCTGTCGGAGGCACAACAATCGCGATCTCCGGAACGCCTGCGGTCATCGCGGGAACGGCGGTCATCAGCACGGTGGACGGATACGCGGCCGCTCCGCCGGGAACGCAGATACCGATCCGCTTCATCGGCAGATGCCGCTGTCGCAATTCCACGATGCCTTCCCCTGTCTGCCGTACAATACGGACATCGGTCGGCAGGATGGCTCGCTGAAACTCGGCGATGTTGTCACGGATGCGGCGGACGGTGGCGAGAAACTCCGGATCCGCATGGGCGGCTGCCGCGGCGAGTTCTTCCGCGGTGACTCGGATTGTGGCTGCCGTCAGATCCCGACGATCGAGTTTTGATGTGTAATGCAGGACAGCAGCGATGCCTCGCGTCCGCACGTCGTCGCAGATCCGGCGCACGACTTCTCGCGGGCTGAGCGGTTCGCCGAAGAGTTCGATCGTCCGTTGCCGGCCGGCTTCCGAAACAACATCGCCCCGCGGACTGAGCTTCTCCCTCAGATTGTGAAACAGCCATCGGGCTTCGTCATTTCTGGCGTCGATCGTTGTGATAGCGAGCGGAGCGGTCATGCGTGTGTTGATTGCGAGAACGTCGAACAGCTGCGGCGTGGTTGTGAACCGCTAGAGCGGTTCCAGTTTGCGTTTGGCGGCAAAAGAGACACTGAAGTCGCGAAATTGTAGCTGAAGTCGTGAGACTTCAGGTCGGAACTCTCACGAGTTCCGCTACACCCATTCTGGAACCGCTCATAGACGCTCATGAACGCTAATAAACAGCTGGAGAACTTCGGTACCCCGAACAATTGCGGAAAGGATTCATCTCACGCAACTGTGCGATTAGAAATCCCGAAAAAGCAGCGGGGTCAGAATCGTATCAGGTAGCATTCGGTCTTGCCGCCATCAGCGTTCATTAGCGTCTATTAGCGGTTTCAAAACCTTCTGGCCGAGCCGCAGCGCCGCTGGCCGGCAGCAGAAAGCCTACTGAACGGCGACGGGAAATTCAGCTGCGGTTTTCGGAATCGCAATGAACGAGGTTGTCATGCTGCCGTCTTCGGAGTTCCAGATGCGGATTTCGCCGTCGTAGCTGCCCGACGCGATTCGTTTCAGACCTGGATGAGCGCTCAGCGTATAGACCCAGTCGGCATGGCCGGCCATCTGACGCAGCTCGGCGCCGTCGGCAGCGTTGTGCTGATGAATGTTGCGGTCTCCGCTGGCCGAAAGAACCTGATCACCGGGAAGGATCTGCAGGCGGAAGATGTCGCCCGCGAAACCTCCGACGGCCCGGATTTCCTTTGCGTCGGCCGAATTCCAGACTCTCAGTTTCTTGTCACTGCCTCCGCTGACCACGGTCAGGCTGTCGGCGAGGAATGCGGCAGTATACACGGGTTCGCCGTGGCCACTGAACGTAATCACCGGATTGCCGGTCGCTGCTTCGAACACTTTGCAGGTCTTGTCGCGGCTGCTGCTGACAAGACGCTGTCCGTTCGGAGACCAGTTGATGTCCATCACCCAGTCCGCATGATCTTCGATGCGCGTGACCTCATCGCCGGTTGCCGCCCTCACGACAGAAATCGAACGATCCGCGCCGGCGCTGGCGATCAGTTGGCCGTCCGGACTGAAGCTGACTGCAAATACAGCATCGCGGGCTCGGACCAGTGTCCGGATGAACTGACCGTCGGCTGCCGCAAAGAGTTTGAGCTCACCGAGTTGTCCGGGTGTTCCTGCCGCAACGGCCAGCGAGCTTCCGTCGGCGCTGAATTCGAGATCGTAGATTCGCTCGGCGACATTCGTGATGCGTCGCAGCAGCGATCCGTCAGCCGTATTCCAGATCAGGACCTCATGGTAGCCCGATGATGCCAGCTGCGTTCCGTCGGGACTGAATGCCACGGCCGTCACAGGAATGGCGACTCGGTATTCTTTCGGCGGCAGCGGCTGAGCCAGCTCCGGCATGACTTCGAACAGATCCGCACTGGCCGTGACTCCCGCATCGAGCGGTGCACCGACATCGATCCAGTGCTTGACGACGGCGATTTCTTCCGGGGTCAGCGGATCGGCCTCTTTGGGCATTGTTCCGTCTTCGATCATCGTGACCAGCAGAGATCCGCCGCTCTTGTGCGCAATGACGGCCTCCCCGGATTCTCCTCCCTTGAGCATTGCCGCAAACGAATCCAGATTCAGCCGTCCGCCGGCACTGCGCGTGTTGTGACAGGCGACACAGCGCTGAGCCAGGATCGGAGCCACATGGCGGGAATAGGAAACGAAGCGGCCAAGCGGTTCGAGCGCTTTCTCCGCACCCCGGCGGGCCACCAGCGTCTCGGTCGACACAATCTGAGTTTCCGCCGTCAGTTTCTGAAGCGATGGTTCCAGTCCGGTGAGCTGAGCGGTCAGCGTCTTCTGCCAGGCGTCGCTTTCGGATTTCGACTTCTTCAATCCGGTCTCCTGGACAATTGCTGCGGCGACTGCGTCTGCGGCCGTCTTGAGGGCTGCTCGCAACGGTTCGGCCGCTGCCAGAGCGGCCTGGCTCTCGGCGGCCTTCTTTTCCAGATCGGCCCTGGCCACAACTAACCGGGCGGCCTGTTCGTCGCGTCGAACCGTCACGGTCGTCAGCAGCGCATCGGTGTTGACTTTCAATGGGGCAAAGTCAGCAATGGCTTTCTCCAGTCCCTGAATTGCCGCTGAGGCATCAGTGCCCGCCAGTTTCGAAGCGACTTGCAGTGTGCTGAGCGAATTCTGCAGCGAAACGACAGAGTTCGCCAGTTTGCCGACCGACGCCGTCGCAGAGACGAGTCGTTCTTCTTCCTGCGACAACGTTGAGCTGGCCGCGTCGAAAGCAGTCTGCGCGACGGTCTGCGCGGTCTGTGCCGCCGCCAGTGCGGCATCGGCCGCGTCTGAAGCAACTTTGGCTTCGTTGATTTTCTTATCCAGTTCCGGTCGCTGAGCGGCGATTGTGGCAAGCTGCTGTTCGGCGTCCGTCGCCTTGCTTCGCCATTCGACAGACGATTTTCTGAGTGACGCCAGCTGGTCCCGCAATTGATGCTGCGCCAAAGTCAGGGCCGTCAATCGTACAGAGGCTTTGTCGGCAATCTGAACCAGCGAGTCGGCTGCCTCGTGCAGCGGAATCGATGCTGTCATTTCAGCGAGCTGTGTTCCGATCAATGCCGCCTGCTGCTGCAGATTCTGAACCTGAGCTGTTTCGGACTGTGCCCGCAGCTGAGCGTCTTCAAGCTGTTTCTGCAGTTCCTGAACCCGTTGCACGGCAACGGCCGCAGCCCCCTGGCGGAGAATCAGTTCTCTGTCGGCGATCTGTTTCTGCAGTCGCTGCTGCTCGATTCTCTGACGAATCCCGTCGGAACTGGAAGCCGGCTGATCTGCCGCCTCAGCGGCTGCCGCGAAGCTGAATGTCAATGCGGCAAATATGGTCAGAGCAAACTGTACGCAGGCGCGGGAAGTGAGAGGCTGACGCATTCAAGAATCCTCACGGAAGGAGCCGGGGCGGGTTGCCAGTGTAGCAAAAAAGCCACATGGCACTGCAACACTAGGATTCAAGCGGCCGGACATGATGTCAAGCCCGACGGAATCCGCAAAGTCGTCGGATCGGCGAATGATACTATCTTCGCATTCGCCACGGTCGACTCAATCCGCGCAAAACGAAAGCCCGGTGTGATAGTCACAGGCCGGGCTGTTTCAATTTCATCCAACACAAACATCACCGGGATTCCAGACGCCGGGAAACGCCGCAAGGCTGCCGCGTTCGAAAGGCTCGGAAAGGCGGGCAAGCCGCCTGAGCTACGAATAATACACGGGCTGCTAACCCTTCCGGTGGCGGATTTTGGCTCGCATGCGACGCTTCTTGCGACCCACTTTTCGTCGACCCTTACCCGTCTTCTTCGTACCCATGAGCCAGCAATCTCCGGAATTCGAACTGAATGCCACTTCGGAAGGGGCGAAGGATAGCAAGGGGCCGTGATTGGTTCAAACGAGGAATGCCAATCGCTCAATTCGGGAAGGGTCGTGTTTTGAAAGTGGAGGGTTGTCGGTTTACCGGGGCCTTTTATTGTTCTCCACGAAGTAAAGGGTGACTGCGGAAATAAACGCAGCAGCCGCTCCTGTCCCCACGATTGCTGCGCCAGTTCGCTTCTGTGCTGTTGATTGGG
>JANNGQ010000550.1:0-7193 GCA_031403975.1 Planctomycetota bacterium | reverse complement strand
CAAGGAGATCGAGGAAGTGATGCGCAGCCGCCATCGGCTGAAGCTGGGCGAGGAGAACGACTTCGATGTCGTCACCTCGGACATGATCATGAAGATCTTCGATCAGTTCACCCAGGCGATTTCCCTGGTAGCGCCATTCCGCTCAGCGCAGGTCTTTCATGCAGTCAATGCCCATGTAGACAACCAGACCCGCGGCAAGTACGAACATGATGTCCAGCACCATTTGTCCGCCAAACGGAATTCCGAGCGCAATGTCGAGGATCGCCAGCAGGCCCATGAGACCGGCGATACCCATTGATCCGAGCACGATTCCCCGTGTTTTGACCGCCATTATCATCTCTCCGACGTCGTTCAGATCATTCCTGCCGATTTGTGGCGAGTATAAGGCACTCAAAACAGCTCGTTCCAGCCTGTTTGCCGCCGGTTCGGAAGGTTCGCCGATTGTTTTCCCTCAGATCATCAGAATCCGACGCAGTTCCGACGCGGCAAGAAGCCATTTCCTGCTCCGCAGCCGTTCGGGTCCGGATCTCCGCGGGCGGGATCTGCCGTTGTCGGCTGCACGTATTTTCTGGTAAATACTACATTAAACGGCAACAACAGCCGTGCAAAGGACTGCCATGAGCCTGTTCTCTTTCGCGACGGATCGATTTCGTCGATCGTCGATTTATCGTCTGATGCGACTGCGTCGTCAGAGAGCCGAATTCCGGCGATGGGAACGAGGGGGCCGAACCACCGCTCCGCCGCATATCGTGAAGCAAAGGCTGATTCGTTGCTATGCGGCTCAGCACCGGTGTGCCACGCTGGTAGAAACGGGCACTTTCCGGGGCGACATGCTGCTCGCCATGCTGCACGACTTTCGAACGCTCTATTCCATTGAACTGCACCCCGAGCTGTACTCGCGGGCTCAGCAGCTGTTTCTGTATCAGCCCAAAGTCCGGCTGCTTCAGGGCGACAGCGGACAGAAAATCGCCGACGTGCTGAAGGAACTCAATGAGCCGGCTGTGTTCTGGCTCGACGGACACTTCTCGGCGGGACAGACTGCCAGGGCCGAGCTCAACACTCCGATCATTGCTGAACTGGACCAGGTGCTGAAGCATCGAATTCGCGACCATGTCGTGCTGATCGACGACGCCCGGCTGTTCAACGGTCAGGATGATTATCCGACGCTGGATTTTCTGAAAGCACAGCTGAAGCGAGTCGGCGCATTCCGTGTGGTTGTGGAAGACGACGTCATTGCAATCACACGGAAGGCGGCATGAGCCGTGACGATCAACGTCAAATTTGTGGCTAAAGGGCATCACCTCAGTCATCGGGACATCTTCCTCCGGCAATTCCCGGGTCGATCCGCTGAATGGGGCAGCTGCCACTTTACGTTTGATCCCGATGCGACTCAGTACGACTGGCTGGCCGTCTACGACGATTTGCCTCCGATGCCCGGCGAGCGATTCTCCTCCCGCATCGAGTCGCTGACGTGTCCGCAGCAGAACACACTGTTCATCACGATGGAGCCATCTTCGATCAAGACGTATGGCTATGACTTTCTGAATCAGTTCGGAATCATCATCACCAGCCAGGAACCGTGGGCCATCACGAATCGGCAAACCGTTTATACTCAGCCAGGTCTGCGGTGGTTTTACGGCGCTTCACCACAGCGGCTGAAGACGTGGGATGAGATGGTCCAGTCACCGCCTGAACACAAGACCGGAAATCTGTCGGCGGTCTGCTCCTGCAAGAAACAAAGGAATACAGTTCACGCCGACCGTTTCGCCTTCACGATGCGGATCAAAGAGCTGATTCCGGAGATAGCCCTGTTCGGTCGCGGGATCTGTCCGATCGACGACAAAGCTGATGCTCTCGATCTCTACCGTTATCACATCGTCATTGAAAACCATGTGGCTCAGCATCACTGGACGGAAAAGCTGTCCGATGCGTATCTGGGCCTGACTCTGCCGTTTTACTTCGGCTGCCCGAACGTGGCTGACTATTTTCCGGAAGACAGCTTCATCCTGATCGACGTCCGCGATCCGGACAGTGCAGCCCGCATCATTCGAGACGCAATCGCGACGCAGCAATTCGAACGCCGACTGCCCGCCATCCGGGAAGCCCGCCGACGAGTTCTCAATGAGCACAATTTGTTCGCAGTTGTGGCTCGTGAAATTGAAAACCGCGTGCCGCAGGATCAGGCCGGCTCCACCGCCGGCTCAAAACTCCACAGCCGCCACTCGAGCCGCAATCGCAGCCTGCTGCACACTCTCCGATTCAGTGCGGAACATCTGCGAACCAGACTCCGCCACTTCACACGGAGACGCCAGTCTCGGGCCGCCTGAAAGTGATCTGTTCCCGGACTCGGAGCCGCTTGTTCATCGACGGAGCGCGACGGCTACTTCGTTTTCAGGTGCTTGTCGAAGAATTCAAATCGGGCGTTCTCAATCCGGGCCTTGACTTCGGGAGACGAAGTGCGGAAACCGTGATCACCGTTTTCGATGGTCATCAAAGTGGCTTCGATGCCCGAGGCGTTCAGGCGGTCGATGAGCCAGATGGCCTGTTCATGAGCAACGTAGTTGTCGTTGGTGCCGTGGATACACAGTGTCGGAGATGCCTCTGGAGTCACCCAGGACAGAGGACTGGCTTCAATATGGCGCTGCCGCTGCTGCTGGAGATTCCCGCCCAGAAACAGCGGCAGTACTTCCGCGGCGTCAACACTGGCGTCATAGGACTTCGTGAAATCACTCGGTCCGTAAAAATTGACGACGCAATCCACGCTGCTGGAATACTCTGCGTTTCCGCCGTCACCCTCGAACTGTTTCACACCGCTGGTGACACCCAAAAACTGGGCCAGATGGCCACCGGCAGATCCGCCCGTCGTCCCGATTCGATCCGGATCAATGTCGTACTTGGCCGCATTGGCCCGCACCCATCGCACGGCGGCTTTGACGTCATGCACTGCCGCCGGAAACTGGTACTTCGGGGCCAGACGATAGGACACAGTGACAGCCACATATCCGCGCTGAGACAGCTGCAGACACAATTCATTAAAGCCCTCGCGAGTTCCGGCCCGAAACCCGCCTCCATGGATGCAGATGACTGCGGGGAACGGACCATCGCCGTCCTTCGGTCGTGCCATATTCAGCTGCAGGTGCTGGCCGTCGGGGTTGGCGTACTCGATATCCTTTTCAAAGGAGACACTATCAGGAATTGCATCCTGTGCTGAGGCAGTTTGAAACGGAATCAACAGGGATGACACAACAACTGCTGTCACCGCTGTTGTCATTCGCAGACATTGCATCTTCCGGCCCTCTGCATTGCGTGGTTGCGCTGGTGCTCCGCTTCGATCGTAATTGAGTCAGCCGCCGTTTGCCAGCGGTGCAACTTCCACGAAGGCATCGTAGAAGCCGCTGCCGCCGCCCCAATCGGTGGGTTCTTCGGGTGTCAGCCGGTTGACGGTTCCCGTTGATTGCTGAGCGTCCGTCAGACCTCCGAACGGCATCCACGCGACTCCCGGACGGACTTTCTCCGAGACTCGGCAGAAACCTGAAATCGATCCAGAGTCGTTGAACACTCGGACCATCTCTCCATCGGCGACACCACACCGGCGAGCGTCCTGTTCATTCAGCTCAATGTGCAGAGTTCCTTCGCGATGGCAATGCCGCTGCATATGGCTGTAGCTGGAGTTGAGATAGTGCAGTGTCTTGCCGGTGATCAGCTGCAGCCCGAATTTCTGCGACGTGCGAATTTCGCCGGACCAGGGCAGTGGGTCATGTCCGAGCCGGGCCAGCGCTTCAGAGAACAGTTCGGCCTTGCCCGAACGTGTGGGGAAGCCGCCTCGGGCAAAGGGACGCCAGTCGTCCGGATGATTCAGCCGCAGGTAACCTTGCTCCTGCAGTCGCTCGTATGTGATGCCTTCCAGCCAGGGATGCTCACTGTTCAGTGCTGTTCGCAGCAGTGTCTCATCCGAATCGAACAAAAACGATTCAGTGCGACCCAGGGCTCGCGCTAAGCGTCGGAAGAACTCGGTGTTGCAGACGGATTCGCCCGCCGGAGGAATCGCAGGGCAGTTCAGCGACAGGTAATGATGTCCCCAGGCAGGCACGATATCGAGGTGCTCGATCTGACTGGTCGCTGGCAGAATATAGTCAGCGAACTTTGCCGTCTCCGTGACAAACAGATCATGCACGACAGTGAACAGGTCATCGCGCTGCAAGCCTTCGAGAACACGATTCTGGTTCGGCATTGTGACAGCCGGGTTGCTGTTATAGACGCACAGTGAACGGATCGGCGGTGCCAGCGATTGCGAGCACAGATCATTTCCAAGATCCCTCATGTTCAGAGTTCTGACGTTTGTCTGATGCACATGTGGCATCAGCAGGTCGGTTATGTTCAGCGTTGAGAATTGCAGTGCGTGAGTGGAACGAGCCAGTCCGCCGCCGCGATGTCGCCAGGCTCCGATCAGAATCGGAAGGCAGGCCAGAGTGCGGAACATCATCGCTCCGTTGCGATGATGTTCGATGCCGATCAGCGGCCTCAGCAGCGACGGCTGAACGGTCGCGTATTCCCGGGCGAATTGCTCAATGTCACTCACCGTCAATCCCGTGACGGAAGCCACCTGAGCGGGGCTGTAATCCCGGACTCGAAGGACAAGGTCTTCATAGCCCACAGCATGTTGCGACACATAGTCGTGATCAACAAGACCGTCCCGGATAATGACGTGCATCATGGCCAGAGCCAGAGCACCGTCGCTGCCGGGCCGAATCGCAAGGTGCCAGTCCGCCGCTTCCGCGGTGCGGGTCCTGATCGGATCGACGACAACAATTCTGGCACCGCGCGAGCGGGCTTCCAGAATCACGGGCCAGAGATGCAGATTTGTGACAATCGTGTTCGTGCCCCAGAGCACGATGTAGCGGCTATGGACCAGCTCTTCCGGATCAACTCCGGTTCCGCAGCCCATCGTCGCCGACAAGCCCTGCGCCGCGACCGCACCGCAGATATTCATATCGAGTCGGCTGAACCCCAGCAGGCCGAATAGTCGCCGATCCAGCGACGCGCACTGGATCAGACCCTGATTACCGGCTGAACTGAACGGCTGGATCGCTTCCGGACCACTTTCGGACATGATCGCCTTCCACCGCGTGGCGATATCCGAAACTGCTTCGTCCCAGGACACGCGCTGAAACTGCCCCTCACCTTTCCGGCCGACTCGCCTGAGTGGAAACAGAACGCGATCCGGATGATAGACTCGCTCCAGATAGTGATTGACCTTGGCACACAGCGTACCGCGCGTGAACGGATGCCGGGGGTCACCGTACAGTCGATGAGCTTTTCCGTCTTCGACTTCAACAAGCCAGGTACAGGTATCCGGGCAGTCGTGTCCGCAGGCGCCCCGGATTATCGTCAGCGGAGATTGCTGCGATTGTGTTGAGGTGATCGGATCCAACGTGTGGAGGCTTCCGTGGCTGAGAGATTCTCACGCCACCGGGTTCACCCCGGTGGTTCAACGGCTTCTTGCACTACTCCGCTTCGGTGATTATCAGCGCTCACGCCTGGCATACAAGCAACTCAATCACATTGCCCGGAGAAGCTGCGTACAGATTTACAATGTCGAAACGGGTTCCGCGTTCAGGGGAACGTGAAGTCATTCAATGCCGATAATCTCCATCTGCAGTTTGCCGCGTTTGACTTCCAGTTCAAACGAGTCGCCCACTTTCTTGCCCAGCATGGCAATCGCGATCGGGCTGCTGGTCAGGATTTTCATAACATCTCCGTCGTAGTCTTCTTCACCGGGCCCCACCAGCTCGTAGGACTCTTCAGAACTGTCTTTGAGATCCTTGACGGTGACCCGCGCGCCGAATACGACGGTGTCCTTGGCTTTGTCGGATTTTTCGACGATGAAACAGTGCGACAGCTTGGTCTTCAGCTGGTTGATTTTTGCCTGCATGTAGCCTTGGGATTCGCGCGCAGCATGGTACTCGGCGTTCTCCTTCAGGTCGCCTTCTTCACGAGCCGTCTTGATACGTTCGGCGACCGCCGGCATGTCAACTTTTTCAAGCACGCGAATCTCTTCACGGATTTTTTCGAAGCCTTCGCGGGAGATGGGCTGGCGGTCCATGGCATAACCTCAGGAGGCTGCCGGCGGCAGGAAACTTCAGGCCGGCCGCAGCGACAATTGCAAAAACGCAAAAAAAAACGCCCGAAGGCACAGGTCGCAATGGTCAGCCCACCTGAGTCTTCCGCGTCTCCCCAAACAGAACGGCGGCTGAAAGGCAACCCTTTCAACCGCCGCTGATTTCTGTTCGGCCAGTATAGCCATCGAATTTCAGCCGAGCTACGCAATTTCCTTCCACAGTCCGCATTTCGCGCTGTCCAGAACAGCTTCGCAGACCTTTTGGGTCTCCAGAGCTTCCCGGAACGTCGGACTGCAGGGCTTCTCGGATTCGATGCTCGACAGAAAGTCGGCCACCTGATGCACGAAAGTGTGCTCGTAGCCGATCTGAAGGCCCGGCACCCACCATTTACCCATGTACGGCATGTCGCCGTCAGTGCAGTGAACCTGGTGCCAGCCGCGGACGAGTGAGTTGTCCTTATGATCAAAGTACTCAAGGCGATGCAGATCATGCAGATCCCATTTGATCGAAGCATGCGCGCCGTTGATCTCCAGCGTGTAGAGCGCCTTGTGACCTCGGGCATAGCGAGTGGATTCGAACAGACCCAGCGACCCGTTTCCGAAGCGGCAGAGAAACGCACAGGCGTCGTCGATACTGACCTTCTCCAGCTTTCCGGTGAGGTTGTGCTTCCGTTCTTTTACGAAGGTCTCAGTCATCGCAGTCACACTGTTGATCGAGCCGTTCAGCCAGATCGCCGTATCAATGCAATGAGCCAGCAGGTCGCCTGTCACACCGGACCCGGCCGCTGCCGCGTCGAGTCGCCACAAGCCGGCACCTCCCTGCGGCAAATCCGCGCTGATCGTCCAGTCCTGGAGAAAGTTCGCCCGGTAGTGGTAGATCTTTCCGAGTCGTCCTTCGTCAATGAGCTGCTTGGCGAGAGACACCGCGGGGACTCGGCGATAGTTGTACCAGACCGTGTTCGCGACGTTGGCCTTTTCGATGGCGTCAACCATCTTCTGACCTTCGACCGGATTCATCGCCAGCGGTTTTTCGCAGAGCACCATCTTTCCGGCTGCTGCTGCCGCGATCGCGATC
>JANNGQ010000549.1:0-3674 GCA_031403975.1 Planctomycetota bacterium | reverse complement strand
CCGCTGAACAGGATGTAGCGATTGCCGCAGACATTATGGAGGTCCGTGATGCGGCGGACGTCTTCGGAAGATTCCTTGATTGCAACAAAGTGCGGCTCATCGGCCATTTCGGCAAACGTCTCCGGCCTAATGTCGATCCCGTAAGACACCGGATTGTTGTAGATCATGATCGGCAGGTCACACGCCTTCGCGACCGTTCGGAAATGAGCAGTCGTCTCCCGTGTGTCGCCCTTGTAGACCATTGCCGGCAGAACCATCAGACCATCGCAGCCGGCCTTCGCAGCATCCGCCGCATAACGGCACGCCAGGGCTGTCGTGTATTCTGCGACGCCGGACAGCACAGGAATTCTGCCTCCGACATGCTTCACGGTGGCCTTCAGGACATCAAGCTTTTCGCCGTATTCCAATGAACAGTTCTCACCCACGGTCCCCAGCATGATCAGACCGTGAATCCCTGCGCCCATCATGGCGTCGACATGATTCAGGGTCGCCGGAATGTTAAGCGACTGATCGGGATGAAACTGCGTTGTCGCAGCGGGAAAGACGCCGGTCCAATTGACAGTCATCGAGCGGTTGTCCTGAATCTGGCGCAGAAGCGGGTGAACCACCGGGGCAGGCCCCAATGGCGTGGACTTAGTGAGCGGAATGGCGCTAGCCACCGGTGTCTGTTCGTTAAAATGCAGCAAATACACCGGCGGCTAGCGCCTTGCCGCTCACAGAAATCCCTAAGTCCACGACATTGGGGGCAGGCCCGGTGGCGTGTGATCAAGGGCGGCGAGTTTAGTCGGCCCTTGGACAGGCATCCAGTGTTCCCGGCAACCCGAAGCATCAGCGAGGGCGTTCGTGTGTCGAACGGCTCCAGAGTTACTGAGAGAATCGCTCGCCTGCAGGATGACGGATTGAACGGGTTCTGGTCCGATCCTACAATCCGTCGCTTTTGACAGACAAATCGGGGCGTTCAGGTCGGAATTGGCTCTGGGGATGAGAATGTCGGATCAGGCGGTTCTTGATCAGGTTTCCGGAATTGCTCCGGAGGAACTTGACGAATGGTACGAGTCTCTGGAAGACATTCTGCACCGCTACGGACCCGATAAGCTGCGTGAGTTGCTCGTCCATCTGCAGGAACGCGCCTACGCCCGCGGAGTGACTCTGCCGTTCACGGCGAATACGCCGTATATCAACACGATTCACCATTCCGACCAGGTCAAATTCCCCGGCAACCGGGAAATGGAACGCCGGATCAAGAACATCGTCCGCTGGAACGCGATGGCGATGGTCGTGCGCGCGAACAAGTACTACGACGGAGTGGGCGGTCACATCTCGACATTTGCCTCGTCGGCGACGTTGTACGAAGTGGCGCAGAATCACTTCTTCCATGCACGCTGCGCTACCCACACCGGCGACATGGTGTACTTCCAGGGACATGCATCGCCAGGGATGTATTCACGAGCGTTCCTGGAAGGCCGTCTGACGGAGGAGCATCTGATCAACTTCCGTAGGGAACTTCCGGCGGGGATTGGTCTGTCGAGTTACCCACATCCGTGGCTGATGCCGACGTTCTGGCAATTCCCGACGGTTTCGATGGGGCTCGGCCCGATCTGCTCGATCTATCACGCTCGGTTTCTGCGTTACATGGAACATCGCGGATTGCTCGACACGTCGAATTCCAGAGTCTGGGCCTATCTTGGCGACGGTGAATGCGACGAGCCGGAATCTCTGGGTGCTCTGACACTGGCGTCCCGCGAAAACCTCGACAACCTCACCTGGGTCATCAACTGCAACCTGCAGCGGCTCGATGGTCCCGTCCGGGGCAACGGCAAGATCATTCAGGAACTGGAAGCCGCTTTCCGCGGTGCAGGCTGGAACGTGATCAAGGTCGTCTGGGGTGCGGACTGGGATCCGCTGCTCGATGAAGATGTGGACGGTAAGCTCGTCAAACGCATGGGAGAAGTTGTCGACGGTCAATATCAGAAGTACACGGTTTCGTCCGGTGAGTACATTCGTAAGCACTTCTTCGGGACGGATCCTGATATCCTGAAGATGGTCGAACATCTGTCGGACGACACTCTGGAATCCATTCGCCGAGGCGGTCACGACCCTGAAAAAGTGTACACAGCCTATCACTCTGCAGTGAACCACAAGGGTGGTCCGACAGTGATTCTGGCCAAGACGGTGAAGGGCTATGGTCTCGGTGATGCGGGAGAAGGGCAGAACGTCGCTCACAATCAGAAAAAGATTGCCGAAGATGCATTGAGGGCGTTTCGAACGCGTTTCAATATCCCGGTGAGTGATGCGGAAATCGGGAAACTGCCGTTCTATCGTCCGGAACCTGACAGTCCGGAAATGAAGTATCTCCACCAGCGCCGTGCCGCGATGGGCGGCTTTGTCCCGGAACGACAGTCCTGTTCAGAAAGACTGGAGGTCCCGCTCCTCGCCGATAAGATCTTCGACGGAAAACCGCTGTTGGGCGGCAGTGAAGGAGGCGAAGGCTCCACGACACATGCGCTCGGCGCAATTCTTCGCAACCTCGTTCGCCATCACTCGCTTGGTAAGAGAGTTGTTCCCATCATCCCGGATGAAGCCCGGACATTCGGAATGGAAGGTCTGTTTAAGCAGATCGGAATCTATTCCAGCAAAGGCCAATTGTACGAGCCGGTGGACAAGCTGTCTGATTCCGCAATGTTTTATAAGGAATCCAGGGAAGGTCAGTTGCTTGAAGAAGGCATTAACGAAGCCGGCGCGATGAGTTCATTTATTGCCGCTGGTTCCGCATATGCAAACCTCGGAATGAATATGGTGCCGTTCTATGTTTATTATTCGATGTTCGGCTTTCAGCGAGTCGGCGACCTGATCTGGTGCGCGGCGGATAGTCGCTGTAAGGGCTTTCTCTGCGGCGGAACTTCAGGCCGCACAACTCTGAACGGCGAGGGTCTGCAGCATGAAGACGGTCATAGCCAGCTCATGGCCACGACCGTGCCGACGCTGAGGGCTTACGATCCGGCATTCGGTTTCGAACTGGCCGTCATTGTTCAGGATGGCCTGCGCCGCATGTACGCCGAAGGCGAAGAAATCTTCTATTATCTGTCGGTTTACAACGAGGCCTATGTTCATCCGCCGTTGCCGGATCGGGGCGACGTTGTGGACGGCATCATCAAAGGCATGTACCGCTTCAGTTCCACAGACAGCGGCGACGGCCAGCGGCACCGTCCGCAGTTGTTCGGCAGCGGAACAATACTGAGAGAAGCGATCCGGGCTCAGCAGATTCTGAAGGAAAAGTTCAGCATCGGCAGTGACGTGTGGAGTGCCACCAGCTACAGCGAACTCCGTCGCGACGCGATGGACTGCCAGCATTGGAACGATCTGCATCCCGGTCAGTTGCCCCGACGAAGTTACCTCGAACAGATTCTGGACGGGGCCACCGGACCGTTCATCTCCACCAGCGACAACGTCCGGCTGGTGGCCGACCAGATCCGCGAATGGATTCCGGGTGAGTACATTGTGCTGGGCACGGACGGTTTTGGTCGAAGCGAAACGCGACCGGAACTTCGTCGTCACTTCCAGATCGATGCCGAATGCTCAGCCTATGCCACGTTGAGAGGACTCGCCCGGATGGGAGCCTTTGACGCCGCAAAGCTGCCCGAAGCGCTGAAACAACTTGATATCGACGCGGAAAA
>JANNGQ010000548.1:0-6018 GCA_031403975.1 Planctomycetota bacterium | reverse complement strand
CTCGGAAAACAGTCTCCGGAAGGAATGCCGGAGTCAACGTGAATACCGTGCTGCACAGCACTCCGAATACTCGATTCCAGATCGACCTCTATAAGAATGCCGTGGCAGGTCCCTCCGGGCGCACATGGATCGCCACAGCGGAAGTCACCACCAATGCTGACGGGATTGGCCGTTCTCCCTGGAGTTTACCAGTCACGTCCGTGGAATCGGGACAGTACCTGACAGCCACAGCGACGGAGATCAACAGCGGCAATACGTCAGAGTTCTCCGGAGCGACGGAAGTCCGCGGCAACGGGAACTCGACAAATGGTCAGGCATCGGCAGCAGCCTCGTCATACTCTGCATCGACAGTGGTGAACAATTCGGCAATTCAGCAGCAGTCCACACAGCGGGTGCCGCTGAGCCCCCGTCAGGCTGCGGGCAGTGACACGGCGAATTCTGGTCACAACGACTTTGCATCTCTTGATCGGCTGTTCCAGACCTACGACGACCAAGCTGTGGATTCCCAGCTCACTGAACTCCTGGACGAGGGTCTTGAATCCATTGGAATCAGGGCACAACTGCTGACATGGCGAGGGTGGTGGAAATAATATTCCGGCGGGGCGCCTGCCAACGCCGTGAAGGATTTCTTTCAATCAGATTGGCGGCGTTGGACCTGTATCCGGAGTCGTGAGACTTCGGAGTCGCCGGCTTTGCTCCGAATTCTCACGAATCCGGCTACAATGAGATCGCACCATCCGGCCGCCCTGTTCCGGGACAACGAACCGCTATCTCCGTGTTCAAGCCCATGCCTATCAAAACCTGTTTCCTTGACATGGGCAATGTGCTCGTGCATTTCTCGCATGAGACGATGTGTCAGAACATCGCGGATCTGTGCGGATGGAGTCATGCGCAGACGAAAATGTTTTTGCTGGACGAGGGTCTCCAGTGGCAACTGGAACGCGGTGAGATCTCAGAGGAACAGTTTCACGAGGAATTCTGCCGGGCCAGCGGTCGCAGTCTGGACATCGACCAGCTCAGACACGCGGCAGCTGATATCTTCTGGCTGAACGATTCCATTGTTCCCGTGATCCACCGGCTGCGAGATGCCGGTATGCGACTGGTTCTGCTGTCGAACACCAGCGTGACTCATCTGCGATTCATCGAACGGAATTTCTCAGTTCTGCAGTTGATGCATGACCGAGTCACTTCCTTCGAAGCAGGATCGCTGAAGCCCGAGGACCGCATCTACGATGTTGCACTCTCTAAAGCGGAGTGTGAACCGCACGAATGTTTCTACACGGATGACATCGAAGCCTATATCCGAAAGGCTGAGACGTTCGGTATCCACTCACGAGTGTACACTACGACCGAGAGTCTGCTCTCATCGTTGCAGGATTTGCAAGTGCTGTGACGTGCCGACAGCATGCCGGTCCGTGCCCGACTGCCTGCACTGCAACGCGTCAAGAATTCTCAGCAACGAAATACGGGAGAATGGCTTGTCCGCCGGGGTCGTGAGATTTCGGAATCACCTGGTCACCCCCGAATTCTCACGAATCCGGCTACAATGCTCCTTCACGGCGTTGCTCGCGCTGCCGACAGAAGATTCGCGGACACTTGAATCCTGATACGGCAGGGGAGTAGATTCTGGACATGTTCATGGACTCCCGTCCCGCGAAGAGGAAACCGTCATGACGATCGGTGTCGTTCCGAAAAACCAGGGATTTGGCCAGGTGAAAGACGCCGCAGCGCGATTCACCCGATCCAAATGGGATGAGATTCAGGCAGTCCGCGGCCCGGTCTCTAACGATTGGCCTGGTTTTGGTTTCTGGTTCAACTACTTCTGGGACGAAGCGGTCACTGTTCCATCGCTCAGCAACTCCGAGAAGCAGATGCTGATTGAAGCCTTCCACGGTGTCATTGAAAAGGCCGGCACAGTCTGGCAGCTCAAGACCGATGGTGCCTCGACAGACAGTTATCACCGTCTTAAGACGTTGCGCAGCCTCCTCCACATCGGTTTTGTGCGCGTACCCTACGAATCCAGCGGTGCCAGAGGTTACCGTCCGAATCCGGCGACCGACGCTCCATCCCTGTTTACCGAGGTCGTGAACTTCTCCCGCACAGGGGGCAGCGTTTCACCAATGAAAATCGGCTGGCGTTCTGATGCGCGCGCCTATGAGACACTGGTCAGTCAGGATGGATTCCAAGCCCGCGCGCGACAGGACAAAGTCAATACCGAGTGGAATCTCGACAAACCCTGGCATCCTTACTCGCTCGACGTTTACAAGAACGCGATCTATCTCCGCAAAGGGCAGAACCGGGACAACTGCCTTCACACGGCCGTCAGTATCGGCACGGATTTCAAGCAACTTGTTCACTTCCCGATCTTCACGGACCTGGCGCTTTACCAGCCGCCGCTCGGCCCCATCACTGACACATGGACTCGCGAAGTCGTCGTCAACGGCAAGGGGCAGACAGCCCGCGTGGGATCAGACCCGCTGGGTAAGTTCCTTGAGCACGATACTCAGGTCTACGGGGTGCGCATCGGTGACTCGATGCAAGGCTATCACACCGAGAATTTCCAGGCTGTCGCCGGCAAAGACCCATTCCCGGAACGCAGCGTCAACGCCATCCCACTGTCGTCGATCCTCGCCTTGGTGATTATCACCAGAAAGTACTGGTGGGACAATTCATCCAGAGCCACCAATGAGCATCACTGGCAGCTCTTCGATGTGGAATGCAAAGAGACCCGGATTCTGAACCCATTCCTCCTGAAGTTTCTCTCAGGCGATACGGCTCCCGGAATTCTCGAATCTCACATCAAATACAAACTCACGGAAGCGAAAAACCGACCGGACATTGTGGGAGACCGCAACAAACGTGTCAGAGAGTTGAGTCCGAAACCGGTCGCTACTCAAGCGGCTGCTACGACAGTCGTTTGTCCCATCTGCGGTGAAAAATTCCCCAATACGATGAAACTCAACTTCCATAATGGCCAGAAACATCGTGACTGACCGGCTCCGCTGACCGCGGTGTGGGGCAGGCTTTCAGCCTGCCTGAACTGGAAAACAACGCATGTGTTTTTGAATGGACGAGGCAGGCTGGAAGCCTACCCAACGATAAGTCCGACGAGGCAGGCTGGAAGCCTGCCCCACGATAAGTCCAACAAAGCAGGCTGGAAGCCTGCCCCACGGTAAGTGCGACAGTCCCCTCGGCGGATCGGAAGCGGCGGGGATCGCGCTGCTGCGATTGCGATGTGTTCCGACTATTTCGGCATCGGAAGAATGATCAGCGCGTCTTCTTCAAATGATGCTACGCCGACTTTGCCGTTGATCTTGTACTGCACTTTCAGTTGCTTAGTACTGCCCGGCAGCGGGTCGCCGAAGCTGGTGTTGTAACTTGCGGACACCAGAGTAATCACCGGCAAATCGCCTGCCTGTTTCTGGATCACATCAGTCACGTCCTTTTGATTGGCTCCGGAACCGTATTCCGCTTTGACGATCTCCAGCTTCACCTTTGCCAGTCCGACTGTGGCAAGCAATTCCTTGACGTCGATCCCCTTTTCACTGAGCTTCTGAGCGATGACAAGTGTGGCCTGCGTGGCATCGTCTTTCAGGTCGGGAACCTGCATGGCTTTGGCAGCCAGTTTGAACGTGTCCGTGCTCGGATAGCGTTTGAGAACATCCAGCACCAGTTTTTTCTCGGCGGTCTGGCTCGCAGCATCGAATGCCTTCTGGCACATTTCGGCACGCTGATCCTCCGGAAGGACAAATTGACGTGCAATACGGATGTAGCCCCGCAGAGCCCGAACCTTGTACTGGTTGGCTGGAATCTTCGCGAGTTCGAGCAGTACCGGAGCGGCATCTTCCGTCATCCATTCACCGAGCAATCGGCTGCTGATGTCCTGCAGTTGCGGATCTTTATGTCGTGCTGCCGCGCCAACCGTTGCGAGAGCTTTCGGCCCACCCATCGCACCGAGGATCTGCAGCAACGCTCCCTTTGTGGGGGTCGACGATGTCTTGTCGATGGCGCTGGAGAGTTCCGTGGCGCAGGCTTCGCGATCTGCCATGCGGATGCTGGCTGCCTTCAATGCCTGCTGAGCCACAGGTGCATCGTCCGCGAACTTCGGCGCAACAACCTGCGAGATCAATACGGAAAGACTCTTGAGCGGCACTGTTTCGCCGAGAGCGATCAGGGCCGCGCTGCGGACTTCTTTGTCCGCATGAGCCACGGCCTTCAGCAGCAGCGGTATCGCATCGATCCGTCGCTGTCCGACGAGCTGCAGCAACAGCGGGTATGTCTTTCCAGTGGCCTGTGGGATGAGCGCCACAATCTGCGCGTCCACATCCTTACCGGGAATCTCGGCCAGGGTCAGTCTTGAGCCACTTGCAAGGTCCGCGTCGGACTCAACCGCAGTCTTCAACAGGGACGGCAGACATGAAACATTTCCGACACGTCCGAGCGCGTCGATGGCCGACAGACGAACCTCCTTGGGGCCTTTGCCGGCAGCTTCCAGCACAGCGGTCAGGATGACGGTCTGCGGGCGATCCGCCATGGCCTGAATAATCAGAGCTGCCCGTTCAGGCGTTGCACCAGTCATCTCCGTCACCAGAGCCTTATCGACTGCGCTGCCCGGGAATTCACGAGCCGTCGTCAATGCGACCTGGAACAGACCTTTTTCCGGTGATTTGAATTGCTCCAGGAGAAGCGGGATGCCTTCCTGATTGCGGGCGAGGATCGCTCCACGAGTGGCTTCGATGATCCTTTGAAGTGATACGTCCGCGTGGCGAACTTCGTCATAGATCGCAACGGCATCAGCCGACTTGCCTTCGGAATGCAGTCGCTCAGCACACAGTACACAACCTTCGGCGATTGAGGACCGAGTTTCGACAGGTGCAGCCGCAAGTGATTTTCGAAGAGACTCGGTGGCGGCTTCGTTGCCGATGCGTCCCAGTGCGATGGCAGTGGCCGCGACGACCTCTATGTCTTTGTCCTGCAGTCGAGGTGCCAGTGCGTCAACCGAACCTGCGTCGCGGCGGACACCGATCGAATTGATCATGCCGACGAGCAGTCGCCCCTGCAGTGATTCGGTTGCTGTCCGCAATGCTGCGTCTGCTTCCGGCCCGGGAATCGATTCCAATGCGATTCGTGCCCACGATGACAACTGTTCGTCGGGCAGTAGTTTTGCCAGATCAGCTACCGATTCGTTCGATCCATAGATGGCGAGGTTCTTGCAGGCAATGGCTTTTTCCGCCGCCGGCGCTTCCGAGCGAAGGATTGCGAGCAGTTCCTTTTCTTTTTCCGGGGATGCCGCAGGGCCATCTGCAGCCAGAGCCAACGCGGACGCCATCATGCTCAGCACGGTGAAAAGCAACGCAATGGCACTGACTGGTCGTGGGATATTCATGATTTCGGTCCTGATGGGGAGGACTTGTGGAATAGCAAGTGGACGGAATTCACAGTTCTTCTTCCTATAGGCCCCATAAGTCGCATAGGTCCTATTGTTTTGATCTCATATTCCAGTCAGTTACAGTCGCCACGGTTCACGCAACGCCTCAGATCGCAGCCGATTGGCCTGTTCGTCGTCGATGAACAAGTGCGTCGAATTGTCATACTTGACGGTTCGATTCAGGTGCAGCGCGACGTTGGCCGCGTGACACGCGATGTGGGCATTGCAGGCTGCGTCCGCATTGCCCTTCGGCAGGCTCCGCGTCTTCACGCAATCGAGGAAGTCGCGAACGTGGAACGTCGCGGGATAGCCGCCGATTTCCTCGACCTGTCGTCCGGCCAGTAATTCCGGAGAACTCAATACGAGTTTGCCGCTGTCGCCCGCTTCGACCCAACCCGTCTCGCCTTCAAACCGCACTGGACACGATCCCAGTGGTATCCAGCCGGTCTCTCGAAAGATCAGCTCTACGCCGTTCTCGTAACGAGACACCAACTGTCCATCTTTTGGTGCGTCATATTCCACTGGAGGCGGACAGTCGCCAACTGCCCACTGGCAGAGATCAACGCAGTGTGATCCCCATTCCAGAACAC
>JANNGQ010000547.1:0-2374 GCA_031403975.1 Planctomycetota bacterium | reverse complement strand
AATGAGCCGCGTGCTGCAGGTCCCCGGCTGGAGCAATATCTTCACTCAGCCGATTATCAACCGAATCGAAATGCTGTCCACCGGCGTGCGGACTGATATCGGTGTGAAAGTATTCGGCCCGGATATCGAGACGATTGATCGTGTCTGTAAAGACATCGAGCGCGTGCTGAAGCCGGTCCATGGATCCCGCGATGTCGTTGCGGCTCCGATCATGGGTAAGGGATACCTGCAGATTGACATCGATCGCAGGGCGGCCGCACGTTATGGCATCAGCGTCGAAGATATTCAGAACGAAATCGAAGTCGCACTCGCCGGTCGCACCGTGACATACACCGTCGAGAAACGCGAACGATTCCCTGTTCGTATCCGCTACGCCCGCGTGAATCGTGAAGACGAAGAGAGCATCAGCAGGCTGCTGGTCAGTTCCGGCGGGATGTCCGCTTCCGGCGGATCTGCGATGGGGGGCGGCGTGAGCGGCTCATCAGCCCGGAACACGTCGATGCCCTCTGCCGTGTCTGAGTCATCTCCGGCGGCAGAATCGTTGACGGCCCCGTCAGTTCCGGATGACACCCACACTGCCTCACCCGCTCATTCACTGCGCGGTCAACCGCTCATACCTCTCAGTGCGATGGCGGATATCCGTATCGTGGAAGGTCCGGCAATGATCAAAAGCGAAAACGGTCGGCTGCTGAACTTTGTGACACTCAACGTGCGGGGCCGTGACAGTGTGGGCTTCGTCGATGAAGCTCAGCGTGTGGTCAGTGACAGGATACGGTTGCCGGAAGGCGTCCACATCGAATGGAGCGGCGAGTTCGAACACCAGGTCCGAGCCGCTCGTACCCTGCGATTTGTATTCCCGGTGGTGATCATTCTGATCTTCGTGATTCTCTACATGACCTACCACGACTTTGCTGACGCGGCATTGATGATGCTGGCGGTCCCCGAAGCACTGGCGGGTGGAGCTTTCTTCATGTACTTGTTTCCGAAGATCACCAACGGCTGGGACACGCCGCCGATGGACTTCAGCGTCGCCGTCTGGGTCGGCTTCATTGCCTGCTTCGGTATGGCAACGGAGACCGGGATCATCATGCTGGTTTATTTGCGTGAAGCGATCGAAAAACGCGGCGGTCTGGAGAACATCCAATCACTGGAAGAACTCCGCCAGGCAGTCATCGAAGGGGCCGTCCACCGCCTTCGACCAAAGCTGCTGACAGAAGGCGTCGCGATCATTGCCATCTTCCCGATGGTTTTCGCAAAGGGAGTTGGCGGCGAAATCCTCGCACCGATGGCCCTCCCGGTTCTCGGCGGACTGCTCATTTCCGACGAAGTCGTTGACCTCTTCCTCCCGGTCCGATTCTACTGGGTCCGACGTGCCCGATGGCTGAAGCTGCATGGCCGAGTCGATACGGGACATGTCACTCAATCAACGGAACGCATTGCGGCACTTTGAATGCCCATGTGGCCGACAACGAACCAGCACTCATCAACGAGCAGGAAATGTCGCCGAGGTCATGCTTCCGTAACCGGCAGGCCAGAGTGAGTCGACTTCCACCTGGCCGACGAAGTCGCTATCGCCGAGTTCAGCCTGCCAATCCTTTTCCAGGCGGCCCGCTCGATCGACATAGATCTTTACCAGATACGTTCCAGGCGGCAGTGAAGGCTGCGTGAGCAGCTCCTTTGCGCGGTCCGAATCTCGCGGCGCGACCAGGCTCAGGGAGTGTTGCCACAGCTTCCCCTTACCAAAGACCTGGCGATCCGATGTGGCCCAGCGATCCTCTGACCAGCCGGTCTTTGTTCTGTCGTCGTGCCGATAGAGATCGACTTTAAGCAGTTGCTGGTCGAAGGTCTCCGGGACATCGGTCAGCTTGAACCAGACCTCGCTGACGCGCGACACTTCGGCGTCCGGCGGAGGCAGCTCTTTCTCGGATTTGTACGTTCCGGCCGATGTCGCGGCGTAGTCTTCAAGAAACTTGCGGAATTGTTTGTACGAGCGGTCGCCCACCACCATCTTGATCCCGCCGCCATGCTTCACCTGCATCGTGGGTTTTTGCAGGATCATACTGTGCGTCGGTTGATCGGTGTCGATCAGTCCGCCTTCAACCAGATGCCTGAGTGTCACAGCAGGATCGTCCGGCGTGATCCAGCTGACTTGCTCGCCATGCTCCTTGACCTGCTTCTGGTTGAGCAACGGTGAATGGCAGGCGGCACAACGAGTCGCCTCGACCCAGACGTTGTCGATAAACGACGCGAGGACTCGATCATTGCGAGCATGACGCAGGACCTCGACGGGCAACTTCGGGCCGATCGATTCCGAACCGGCTTTCGCCCTGAGCAACTCGGGATCGTTGACCGCCTCGTCGATCCAGGCTTTGAA
>JANNGQ010000546.1:0-9459 GCA_031403975.1 Planctomycetota bacterium | reverse complement strand
CGCTTCGGGTTGGTATGAAACGCGCAACTTCAAAACTGACGCATTGGGTTATTTTTCTTCGGCGGTCCCCCTAGAATGCACGGCTGGTGACAAGTTTTTGCAATGTCGAATGGAGTAATGACTCTGTGATTCAGCCACTGTCGTGTGGGTTTCTGATTGTTCGCGGTCAGCCGATTGATTCATTTCTGCTGATGCAGCATCCTCATCGCTGGGACTTGCCGAAAGGACATGTTGACGAAGGCGAAACCGAGTTGCAGTGTGCTCTTCGAGAACTGGAAGAAGAAACCGGCATTACTGCAGCTGACATTGAGGTCGATCCGGTATTTCTGTTTGAACACAGTTACCCGGTCAGCCAGCGGCGTTACGGTGGCCGGGGATTCATCGAAAAGAAACTTCGGATCTATCTTGGCCGCGTTGTACGGCCCGTCGATATTGTTGTCTCCGAACACAACGGTTACGAATGGTTTCCCTGGAATCCACCACACAGCATTCAGGAAATGACGATCGACCCGCTGTTGAGACAACTCAGTCAGTACCTGCAGGATCGGAAGGCCGGCTGACAGAGTCTCCTTCGACTATCCGAAGTTCTCCTTGACGACCGCATCCAGCTCGGGGACTTTCAAAATAGTGCCGAATCCTCGTAGGGTAGGTTTTAGCCTGCCAGTTTCATGGAGAGAACAATACGATCGTGATGATGTCGGCAGGCTGAAGCCTACCCTACGACTACTTTTTTCGAGACCGCCTGTGACATCCGCCGATAGTGACGAACACGACGAATCTCCTTTTACAGCGCGGAGCGGAGATATTGACCGCCGACGTGTCCTCAGTTTGCTGGGCGTCCTTGGCGTCGGCACGGCGACATTTCAGCGAGCCCTTGCTGATGAAACCGCTAAGACAACCGGAATCACGCGAGATCAGATTGCCGGCGCTGAGTGGGTTGCCGGCATTTCTCTTACCGAGGATCAGCGCACGAGTCTGCAGGCGGCACTCACAAAAGTGCAACGGGACTGCGAGCAGATTCGGGCAATTCCGTTGCGGTATGACACACTGCCGGCGTTTCGATTCGATCCGGAAATGGCGGACCCGGCCAGTCGGCTGAAGACATCCGCGGCACCGTGGTTGAGTGCAGCAGAGAGCGTTGCCAGCGTCGACGAGCAGTCTGGCAGCCTATCGTTTCTGTCCATCCGGGAACTGGGCCGACGACTGCGCGCGAAGGAAACCTTGTCGGTCGAGCTGACAAGACATTGCCTGGACAGACTGATGCGGGTGGATCCTGTCCTCAACTGCGTCGTCACGCTTACGAAGGATCTCGCATTGCGACAGGCGGAACAGGCCGATCTTGAATTGGCTCAGGGCGTGGACCGAGGCCCGCTGCACGGCATTCCGTGGGGAGCAAAGGATCTGATCGCGGTTTCCGGGTATGCAACATCATGGGGGGCACCTCAGTTTCAGAATCAGCACCTTTCGAGCACTGCCACGGTTGCTCAGAGACTGGAACGCGCGGGTGCAGTGCTCGTGGCTAAACTGGCACTGGGAGCCCTCGCAATGGGCGACCAGTGGTACATGGGACAGACAAAGAATCCTTGGAATCCTCAGCAGGGTTCCAGCGGATCCTCGGCCGGTTCGGCCTCAGCCGTCGCGGCGGGACTGATTCCGTTCGCGCTCGGAAGCGAGACACTCGGCAGCATCATCTCGCCGTCTCGCCGCTGCGGAGTTGCGGGATTGAGGCCCACCTTTGGCCGCGTCTCACGGGCTGGCTGCATGGCACTTTCCTGGACGATGGACAAGATTGGCCCGATTGCCAGATCAGCGGACGACTGTGGTCAGGTGCTCGCTGCGATTCAGGGAGTCGACACTGCCGACCCGACAACCGTCAACCGATGGTTTCAATGGCCCATGTGCGTCGATCTGAGCAAAGTCCGGATCGGCCATGTCACGAACTGCGACACCGCTCCACCGGAACAGGCCGCGCTCGATGCCTTAAAGGAACTCGGGGCCGCCGTTGTCGATGTGGAATTGCCACGGGACATTCCGGAATGGGCCCTCGCCGGGATGCTGGATGTCGAAGCGGCGGCTGTGTTTCACGAATTGACGCGAAACGGAGCCGTGGAGGGATTGAACGCCTGGCCCGCGATCTTTCAGAGGTCACACTTTGTTTCTGCCGTGGATTTTATTCATGCCTCCCGCGCCCGCTTCGAACTGATGCAGCGAATGGCGAGCGTCTTCAGCAAAGTGGACCTGTATGTGGGCGGCAACGATCTGGGAATCAGCAACCTCACCGGGCATCCGATGATGGCACTGCCGGTTCTGATGAAGGACGGCGAACCGCAATCCAGGCCACTGTGCTGCACTTTGACCGCCGGCCTGTACGACGAAGCGACTCTGCTGGCCGTGTCAGCCCTGATTGAACGGCATGTCGGTGTGCTGCGCCATCAGCCGCACATCGGCTGATACTTCATCCGAGTTTGAGCGGTTTCGGAAATGGGTGTAGCGGAACTTGTGAGAGTTTCTCACACAAATGACCCCACCGGGCCTGCCCCATTCGTATCTACACAACACGAGTCTCTGCAATTCGTTCAGTCTTTGTGTTTCGCGTTTTTCGGGCCAAAGGCCCATTTATTTCCATAGCCTGGGCCAAGCGGAGCGTCGGCCCAGGACACTTATCGCCCAAACGTGACTCAGGCCCATCGGGCCGACAGTTCATGCCGCTTACAAAAGTCCCGAATCAGGATCACGTCGTCTGCTGTCTTCCCGTGACACTGGGGACTCACCGAATGTCCGGCCCTACAGGCCTCGTCATTCTCAGTTGGCCAAAGACCTGGGCCGACGCGGTGCTTGGCCCAGGCTATCAGAATTGCTGGGCCGTTGGCCCGAAATCACACCTCTTTCCAAAACGGAACCGAAACCAGCAGTGGCGATTGGGTGAATTGTGTAGATACGAATGGGCCTGCCCCGGTGGCCAGCAGGCTTGTGCGCGATTCACGGTCGCGTTTCGGGTGGAATTTCTACTGTCGCCAAAGTGGCGCAAAGGCCGTTAAACCACCAGGACGGGCCCGGTGGCGGGGGCGCGACGTCGCTTGTTTGAGATCTGGAGCATCACTCACACTCCGGCATCGGAAACGGGTCCGCAAAGGACGCGAAGCCGCCGAGACCGCCGTCGACTTCGAGATCTGTGGCCGTGATGAACGATGCGTCCCTGCTGGAGAGCCACAGTACGGCCGCAGCGACCTCTTCCGGACGTCCGATGCGACCAATCGGATGGCGGTTCGCAAGCTGAGCCTCACCGCCCTGTTCACGCAGCGTCGACTTTACGAGCGGCGTGTTGATGGCTCCGGGTGAAACGGACACAACGCGTATTCCCTCACGGGCATACTCGACACCCCACTGCCGTGTCTGAAGCAGGTTGGCTGCTTTGATCGGGCCATACGCCGGAACTTTCCGAGCCGTCCGGTGTCCCTGACCGCTTGCGATGTTGACGATGACGCCGCTCTGCTGTTTCAGCATCTGCTGCAGTGCGTGTTTGGCCAGAAGTGAATAGCCTGTGAAGTTGACGGCCACCATTCTTTCCCACACATCGGTCGGGAACTCGTGCAAGGGAGCATACGACGACTTTGGCTGAATCGCCGCGTTGTTCACCAGCACGTCCAGAGCGCCGAACGTCTCGACCGTGAACTCGACCGCGTTGCGGCAGTCCTCTTCGCTCGATGTGTCACCTCGGACGAAAGCGATTTCGTCAGACAAAGCATCCGCCGGGTCGGTGTTCACGTCCAGACACACGACAGCCGCTCCGGACTCCAGAAACGCTTCACAGATGGCACGTCCGATGCCGCTCACACCGCCGCTGACCAGCGCAACTCGACCGGCGTTGTCATACCGGACGTTTCCCTGTGGTCGCGAAGTCGTCATCTGTGCTTTTGCCCTGCTGAATTCATCTTGGTCGTGGCGGCGCCCAAAGTCCCTTCTCCCCTGATTCGGGGGAGAAGGTGGTCCCGGCGCGCCGGGAATGAGGAGCGTTCAAGGATCGCATCTTGCAAAAGCAGCCATCTCACTCAGCCACCGTCGGGTACTGCAAAGGTTTCAGCCGCCGCTTCGGTTGCAAGGAACGGTCCGGGCACGGCATGGTATCCGGACTCAACCTGCCAGGCGAAGCGATGCGGTCGGTCAGCAAACCCGTGTAAGTGACAATCATAGGTTCGCCAGCCGGCAGTTAGGACTGGGACAGAAATAAGTGGGGCACGATTCCATCGTGCCAGGCATCCCGGCGTGCCGGGATGCTCCACGTCCGGAAGACGACAGTTATTTCTGCGTCGGCACCTACGCATCCATTGACTACTGCAGGAGTTCAGGCAGTTCACGACTACTGAGTACCGCGAAGCGTACTGTCGCGGGCGAGGTCTCTACGGAGCATGTTGATCCGGGAGGTGTATTGGCGACGTTCGGCGGTCGACTGGATGCGCCGGAGCTGCACGGAGAACTCTGCGTGGATTTCCTGATCTGTATCGGCCTCGCGACGAAGTGCATCGGCGAGCCAGGGACCGTGAAGCACCAGCAGCGTGTCATCGGCAGAAGCAAACATCTGTGCTGATCCGGGATCACCCTGTCGGGCGCAGCGACCGATGAGCTGTCGGTCCATGCGACCGGACGTCTGGCATTCCGCCACAATCACATGCAGACCACCGCGGGCTCTCACTTCCGGATCCAGCATGATGTCGGTACCTCGTCCAGCGAGATTCGTCGCGATCGTGATGGCTCCGGACCGCCCGGACTGACTGACGATGACAGCTTCATCCGCGTTCTGAAGTCCGTTCAGCAGCTGGAATGACACGCCACTTCCGGTCAACCGTTCTGCCAGAATTTCACTGTCAGAAATCGACCGGGTCCCGATCAGCACAGCACGTCCCTGCAACTGCATCTCCACGGCTGCGGCGGCGATGGCTTCAGTTTTGGCCGACCCGGCAGCGAAGAACCGGATCGGCAACAGAACCCGTCGGGAAGGAACTCGAAGCGGAATCTCTTCCACGGACAATCTGTAAACGTCCCGAAGTTCTCGTTCGCAGCCGATGGCGGTGCCTGTCATCCCGGACAGATGTTCGTAAAGCCGGAAGAATCTCTGCTTCGTGATCTGAGCGACCGAGTATTTTTCGGACGTCACCAGCAATCCCTGAGACGCCTCAATCGCCTGATGCAGTCCTTCCTGCCACGACCGGTCCTCGAAGATACGGCCGGTCGTTTCATCGACAATCCGGACTGCGTTGTTCTGGATCACATAATGCACATCGCGGCGAAACAGCAGGCGGGCACGGAGTGCTTGCTGAACGTATTCCGTCCATGGCCTCACGAGCTGCAACACTGGGATTACCACATCAGGCCCATGACACCGCTGGATTCCGGCATCTGTCAGAGCGATGCGACCGGAGGCGCGTTCAAAGACGTACTCTTCGCCAGGTTTCAGAACCGCGGAAAGCTCTCTTGCCGTGAGATGCGCGTGCGTATCGGGTGCCGGTTCGTCCGTGCCGAAACTGAGCACCAGCGGAGAACCGGCGTCGTCAATCAGCACGCTGTCGGCTTCGTCGACGATGGCATACGCAAGCCCACGCTGCATCGTGATTCGCCGGGATGATGCCCCCGACTCAAGATTCCGGAGCAGGCGTTCTCCCAGTTGCAGCCGAGCCTGCTTCCTCAGAGTCAACTGATCTCTGAGGTAATCAAATCCAAACTCTGAACCGGTGCCATAAATGATGTCACAGTCATACGCCGGGGCCTTCTGATCAGCGTCGACTCGTTCCGGCAGCAGGGCCACGCTGATTCCGAGAGCCGCCGCGATCGTGGCCGCGAGCTGTTCGTCTCGCCGAGCCAGATAGGTATTCGGCGTGGCAACATGGACGCCGCGACCGGTCAGCGAAAGATGCAGCGCAGCCGTGATCGCGACCAACGTCTTGCCTTCACCGGTCTGCATCTGAGCAACACATCTGCCGGACATCGCCATCACAGCCAGCAGCTGCACATCGTAGAGGGTGAGACGGACTGTCCTGCGTATCGCCTCAACGGCGAGCGCTATTCCGGCGACCAGCATATGCGGTTCCGACGGGGATTGACCGCGAGCGAATTCGCGGCGGATCAGATTCGCTTCGGCGATCAGTTGCTCGGGCGTTGCCGAATGCAGTGACGCCGCCAGTGCGCGAATGTGAGGAATCAGCTCTGCCGCAGACCCGGTCGCCAGTTTGTCTGCAGTGGCCTTTCGTTGCGCGGTTCCTTCAATCCGGTCATGGACGCCGAACATGATTCACCTGTAGCGACCAAACGAATGCCCGCCGATCGGGCCGGGAGCGATTGGAAGTCGGATCACAGGCGCAGAGACTGGTCGGGCAGATGACGGCTGTGGAGTTGCTGCACGGTCGCCGACCGGTTCAGCAATAGATGCCGGAGGTCCGCCCGAGCCATCCAACGGCTGTTCCTTGCGGACGCTCACGAGTCCAGCCGCTTTGACGGCGGTTTCGCTCGCTGCCTGATCAGCGCGGGAGGTCAACCATTCAGATTCTTCAGGATCAAGAATCGGAGCTTCGTAGCGCGAACGCAGTAATGTTCCCGTTGCCCGTCGCAGCTGAATAATTGCCAGCGCGTAACTTGTCTGAGCCAGCACGAATGCCGATTCTTCGTCAGCCACACGCTCGTAGCCGTCGAGCAGGTCTTCCAGCAGCAGCAGCGACGATTCTTCAATCATCGGCAGAACTTCAAAGCGGTCCTGCAGATAACTGACTTCGTTCTGCGCCGCGAGCATGGCCTGATACTTGCCCAGCATCTCGCGGTAGGCGGTATCAACCTCACGGCTGGTGATTTCAACTTCCGTCAGCGAAGCTTCGACAGTCGCGCGAAAGGAACTGATCGCCCGCTTCAGTTCCCACTGACGCTGCTCCATTTTGGCCCGCGCCGCACGGTTGCCGAGCGGCACTTCGAATTCGAACCCGATCGTGTAGCCAGGCCGTCCGTCCGTGAACTGATTGCCAATCGAATCTGCAATCTGCGTCCGATTCTCCAGCCCGGCGACATAAGACGTCACAATGAAATCCAGCTTCGGAAGCAGTTCACTCCGGCTGACTCCGATGCGGACTCCGGACGCCCTCATTTCCCGAATGGCCCTCGAAATGTCCGGTCGGTTGACCAAAGCCGTCTGCAGAGAATCCCGAAGACCGGTCGGCGACGGCATGGCTGCCGGAGTTTCGTTCGGGGTCAATTCGATCGGGCCACTGTTGAGCATCTCGGGGTCATTCACCAGCAGCCGAAGCTGAGATTCGGCGTTGCGGATGTCTGACACGGCACGCTGCAATCGTGATTCCGCACGAGCCACCGCCGCACGGGCTCGAAGGATCTGTCGAGGCATCGTGTCTACCTGAGTGCGGCCCTCCAGCGTTGTCAGTACCTGCTGAGCTGATCCGAGGAATTTCTGTCGCTGAAAGAACTCAGCACGGGCACGATAGAGCGTCCAGTAGGAGTCGGTCACCCTGAAAAGATGCGACTGCAGCTCTGCCAGCGTTTCGTCGCTGGAAATACTGGTGCTGATCCGGGCCAGAATGATCTGGTTCTGGTTGTACACGGTTCCCGCGCCGCTCAGCAGTGGTTGTCGAAAACTGAGTTCCAGCCGGGATGTCGACTGTGGATTGGGAACGAGAAACAGCGAATTGTTGTACTGGTGGCCGATCTGCTGATCAATCCTGAGTTCGCCGCCGGATTCAGTACGCCGCTTGAACCCACCTTCTGCATTAAGGCGGTTGTCACCGAATCGATTTGCCATGTTGCCTGTTGTGAGTGTGTTACCGATCGGGTCGTTGAGATCGTCGTATCTGGATTCAAGGAATGCTCGCCAGTCAAACGCCGCTTCTTCCTGTCTGACGATCCGCTGCAGGACTTCTGGATCGGCCTGCAGGACCTGAACCTGCGGCGAATGTACGAGCGCCTTCTGGACGAGCGAGGACACATCGACCGGCATGACGGTCTGCGCGATGCCCGCTCGTGCACGGACAAACGGATCCCACCATGCCTGATAATCCATCGGCATGATAAGGGACGGATTCGGCGTCGGTGAAGGTTCCATTCCCGGTGGCGCGAGACTTGTCCGACTCATATAAGGACTGATCCAGCCAGGTGCATCGGACTCGACTGTGGCGCGGAATCCGGATGTTCCAGGATACGGTGCCGCGGTACGCCGACCGGAAAACGAAGACACAGTCTGCGGCGGCGGAGCGATGACATGTCCCGGATGCATCGGCTCTGGAATGATGATCGGAGGCGAGGCCCGTGGTACATAGGGCACGTTGTCCGAAATCGCGGGCGGAGCAGTTTCCACAGCAGGATTCACAGGTGCTTCCGCGTTGTGCGGCAAGGGTACGGCCGGAACCGGTGTCGACGGCACCTCAGGCGAAGTCCCCGGATTCAGCGTCGATCCGGATTCCTGAATCGTCAGGGAGTTCGGCAGATCTCCGGCCGGAACCTGCAGTTCGTCCGGTACCGAGCCACCGTATCGGGCGACTGCGACAGACGGCCTTCCGACTGCCGGGATGAGGGCTGTCGACGGGGGCAACTCAACGGCGGGTTGAGCCTGGTACGACTCAGTTCCAGGGGCAGTAGCGCTGACATCGCTGTTTCCGCCGCCGCTGATCTGAACTCCGGCATGACCAACTTGTGGCAGCGACCTCAAAGTACTGATTGACGCAACGGAATCGCTGGGAGGAACGGCATTGAAATCCGGACGTCGCAGGACAGCGCCATGATCCGAGTGTACGTGCGTCTGACTGACCAGCCGTGTTGAACCCCGGCGCGGGACTGAGGCCGGGGCCGACCTTTGCCAGCCAGGCACCGGTCCGCCACCAACATCCCGACCTCGAGGAATGATCGTCAGAGCGCTGTCCGCAGTGCTCCTGGCGAACGGATCGGTGACGACCGTTTCTGGAAGTTGAGCGGCTTCCAGATGTGTGTCTCTTGAAAGACTGAATGCCAGGCAGACGGCGGCCAGTGTTGATCCGACCAGAATAAGCAGCGCCTTCCCCGCCGTCATATTCCGGCGGTGCCAGATCGACAGCGAACCGACAGACGCGGTTCCTGTTGCAGCACTCGATGCAGAATCTGGCTGGCTCATGAAAGCAACTGGCTTCGTGCTGTTGACGAATTACACAGCGTGCGGACGGCGCGGGAATTCCCGCCCCGACACGACAGGTGATGATCGAACAATCGTCACAGTGGCCAAAACGTGTCCAGCGAAACACCCGTCATTACAAGCGCTTTGGTCGGTCCTTTCCTCTTAATCGCGCTGTTCGGCACGCGACTCGCCGGCGTGGCTATCGTTCCCGCGCTCGGCGTCTATTGGCTCCTGCACCGGCGCGTGCTCGGCATCCGGCCCCTCGTTCCCGTCCTCGCGTGGGGAGTGGCAGGGCTGGCCGGCGTGGCGGCCGGTGCAATGTCCAACTC
>JANNGQ010000545.1:0-2338 GCA_031403975.1 Planctomycetota bacterium | reverse complement strand
ACTTTGGAGGCATCAGAAAACGTGGCGAAAAACTGATGGCGGAGAGTTCCAGACACCTTTTTCAACATCTTCCAGTTCCAAAAACGCGAAGAGGGTGACAACCTGACGTTGTCACCCTCTTGCACGATGATTCAGTTTTTCCGCTGCGGTCGCATTCCTGAAACCGCCCGGGAATCAGTCCTGGTAGTCGACTTCAATGTGATTCCGTCTGACGCGCACGTCAACGGCATACTGTCCGTAATCGTAACGGATGCGGTCTCCGTTCCGACGGCAACTGACCAGTTCACAGCCACACGTCGGAACACAGATCTGGATGTAGACGCACTGTGGAGCACAACAGTCGTCTTCGCATGCACAGGGATCTTTCACGGCGATGATCTTCGGCTGAGCACAGCACGACATTTCATCCAGATCCTTGTACTTCACGTTGGTGTACAACGGCACGGCCATTGACGCCTGATCAACAAATGCTTCATGTTCAAGGACGATGCCCTCCTGCATGTGAGCATCGGGAATCGGTGCCAGTTCCTGTCCGCCCTGAGCGGCACTTGTCACGGCCAATGCACACAACGCCAATAAACTCAGAATTCTCTTCATGATGTTCCTTTCATTTCCGTCGTTCACAAAAGTGGTTCCAATACCGGTGATCTTGCCGCTTGAAACATACCTGCAGAGTCACCGAATCGTTTGTCAACAAATGCCCCAGGAACGGCCGCTGGTCAAGTACGGAATGACGGCTGAATTCGTCACGAACCCGGATTTGCGCCTGTGGTACCAATCACGGAGCCTCTACGCTCATTATTGTTGCGGAGACTTGGGCAAGATCCAACCGTTCTGGCAGAGAATTCCGATTCCTGAAACAGCGGTGTCTGCGGGTGTCTGGTTGTTTCCCAGCCCGCCAGGTGCATCAAACGGGCGATTGGGAGACACGTAACAAATAGGTCATTAACGAAGAATGGGAACTCATTCTTGCGGCGCTACTACATCCAGAAGAACCTTGGACCTCAAACATACGACGTTGCGCCCCGCCACCGGTCCTGTCCCATTCGTATCTACACAACCGACGTCCATGAATGTCCTCGGGCAGGATCCCTTGCCGCGTGCTGCTGCGATTCATCAGCGTTGATCAGCGTTTATTAGTGGTTTCAAACCGCTGATGACCGCTAATGGACGCTGATAGCGGCAAATGAAGGTGAGACCGCAAACTCGATACGGCATCAGGATTGAGCCCAGATCCAAAAACTTGTGTCTCCCGGTGCCTCTGAATTTACGGTCAAACCCCTGGGGAGTGTCGGGGTTTGCAGCTCGTCCGGATCTCAATTTCAATGACTTTGGCAGGAATGGCGTGTTGTGTAGATACGAATGGGCCTGGCACGGTGGGGTCGCTTGTTGAAGGCCACGACAGTCGAACGATCACACATGATCGATCGTCCGTTCACTCTGCACGTTTGCCTTCCTTCAGCCCGGACTGTGATCGCTGATAATCCAGGAATCGCTGTTTATACTTGTTCGGCGGTGTTGACTGACGTCCAGTTGTGTCCTGCTGATCTCGATCTTTTGACGCTGTACCTTCGCGAGTTTTGCCCGTGGAGTGAACGTCAAGACTTTTCAACATCTCCTCAAAACTCCTCTGCGAGAGACTCTTTTCCCGCCGCACCTGCTCCGTGACTTCCCGCTCGTCGAGCTGTTTCTGCATCCGTTCGAGGAATGCTCTGACGTCCTCTTGAGTCCAGCCAAGTTCTTCGAGCAGTTTCGGATCGATTTCGCCGCGCTGAATCTCTTCGTCCAGACGTTTCAGCGCCAGGCCGGCTGCCTTAGCCGCCTGATCGATCTGCTGATCATTCGGCTTGGTGGCTTCGGGTGCTTCGTTGCCGTCACCAACCCCATCGTTATTCTTTTGAGCGTCATCGTCCTGCGGGCCCGCACCGCCGACTGCATTTCCCTTTTGCTTTTCATCAGAATCGTCACTTGCTTCTCGGGGATTTGTGTCCCCCGGTAGTCGGGATCCGCTAACCCCACTTCCGCCACCAGAAGTGCCTCCCTTGCCAGCCTCGCTGGCCTTACCTCCTCCGGACTTACCCCCGTCGGACTTACCACCACCGGCCTTACCACCACCGGCCTTACCTCCGCCGGACTTATCACCGGCGGACTTATCACCGCCGGACTTTTCATAGCGCCTTTTCTGCACTCAAAGAGATGCTGTCGCGCACCATCCGTCGCGCCAGCGTCTCGTCACGACCCCTTTTGTGAGCAATCCCCTCGGCATAGGCCTCGGCATCGTTGACAACCTTGGCTTCCATAGTCTTGTCGGTGGTCTTTTCTCCCAGAGAAACCGGGT
>JANNGQ010000544.1:0-3037 GCA_031403975.1 Planctomycetota bacterium | reverse complement strand
GGCCGACGCTGTCGCTTGGCCCAGGCTATAGGAATGGGTGGACCTTTGGTCCGGAATCGCTGGCCCTCAGAGAGTTCCAGCGACAAATACCAAATTCTACACTGCGCACTTCATTTAACGATGAACCCGAAAAAGACAGGTAGGCAGACGTGCCCACATTGTGATCTCGCTGCCCCCGATGATTCAAGGTTGCACGGCAAGCTGGCAGACAAATGTCTCGCTCAGCTTGCTCTCTCTTCAGCCGAGTCGCCATGTTCCTGGCCACACGTTTCAGATTCCAGGGATTCCCCTTCGGTATAAGTGATTGTCCAGGAATGAGGACGCCCATTGATCCGATTTGACGGGATGCAAGTCTCCGTTTTCCCACGCAACTCAGTGCTCAAGTCGAAGTTGATGGACATGTCAGATATCAACGCTAAAGCATCGCGTGGTTGGTTGAGACGATTCATCCGCATCGTGATTGTCTATGGATGCATCCCGTACTTGTCTGTCACCGTCATCTTCGCCATCTTTCAGCGAAGCCTGATGTACCAGCCGACCGTCGCCGAGAATCTGACCGTGACAAACCTGGCTCTGGGCGATGATTTTGGCCGGGACGTACAGATTCAAACTGAAGATGGCCACATTCTCCATGGCTGGCTGATTCGGCACCTGCAGACAGGACTCGAAACGGGCGATGCTCCATTGGTCATCTACTTCCCTGGGAATGCCGCGAACCGCCACGAACGGATCGCTGATTTGCGTGAGATTGCCGCTACCGGTTTCGACGTCTTGATTTTTGATTACCGTGGCTTCGGTGACAGCACTGGCACTGCGTCGGAATGGGCTTTGACGTCCGACGCACAATTGGTTTGGCAATATGCTTGCGGGCAACTGCGATACGATCAGGCGAGAATCGTCTTGTTTGGCGAATCGTTAGGAGGAGCCGTGGCAATCTCGCTCTGGTCGCAAGATTCACCGGATCCACCCAGGCCTGCCGCGCTGATTCTCAACTCGACCTTTACCGCCATGTCCGACGTCGTCTCAGGGCAATACCCATGGTTTCCATTTCGATACCTCTTGCTTGATCGCTGGCAATCAGTGGAGAGAATTCCCCGGATTGAATCGCCGGTGATCATCTTCCACGGCACGGCTGATGAAATTGTTCCGGTAATTCAGGGTCGCGCTCTGGCCAGCAAGTCAGCGAACGCCAGATTCATAGAAATCCCGGGAGCGACACACAACGAGATTCCGATGCTGCAACTCCGACACGAGCTGGAACAAATCCTCGCTGCAATTCCCACAAGCGGAAGTGCTCTCCAGACATTGAAATGAAGAACCCCGTGAATGACCGAAGTCGCGGCACGGGAACCTGATTCTCGAATGGTTAAAGTCAACTCGGTCGATCAGACCCGACGCAGATTCATGTATTCAAGTCACTGCGAGAGAGAGGCTGCAAAGGCAGAGTGGAGTTTGGATCAAAGAACCTTCAGAGCGTGCAGGTAATCGGTCGTAATGTGCAGCACTTCTGTGTTGTAAGGATTCCGAGGAAACATGTCCGTGCCGCCGGGCTCAGCTCTGTTTGCGTTTGTCGAAACCTCTTCAGCCTTCGACTCCTGCATACGTGTTTCAGCTGTTCGTTGATTCAGCGAAACCGTTGTGGCACTGTTTCGTGCGAGTCTTTCAATTCTGTTCTGAACGTCTTTGAAGTAAGGGCTGAGCGGTAAACGCGACCTGCCGTTTCGTGCCGTTTCGCCGATAATCTCATGACTGACATACGATACGAACGGTGTGTATTGCACCGGCTGAACAGGATCCAGCGATATGGCGTTCCTTCCGCCTCTTTCACCGATCCCGAAACGGGCGTTTCAGCTGCGTCGCCGCAGGACTCGCCGACAGTTCGACGTCACGGAACTGTCGCCGATTCCGAACTGGGCGTTTCAGCTGCGTCGCCCCAGATGTACCAGTTGGGGTAGACCCAGACCCAATAGCCGGTCGGCAGGTCGCTGTGGCCGGAGTAGGCTGTTTCGTCCCAGTGACCGAAGTCCTGGAAATCGCCATACGTGACGACGTCGTTGCGGACTTCGATCTTCTTCAGCAGGCGACGATACTTGCCATCGACGGTGGCTTTGATGCGCGCGTCGCTGGCAGAAAGTTCTGCGGGCAGATCGGCGGGGTCTGCAATGGTGGGGTGCGATGTGAGGCGAGGATCAAGGATCGATTCACCTTTGATACGCATCACGCCGCGAACCAGATCGGTGAATTCAGTTCGTTCGCCATTGCGATCCGCTGCGAGAGATGCCTCGGCCGTCGACAACACATTCTGCAGCGTCCACTGCCCACGAAATTTCGAATCGCGAATCTGCATCCCGAACGACGCAACGGCTGCGGCAAATTGAAAATCCACGTTGCTGTCTGACAACTGGATGTCGGAATTCATCGCCGCGTAGTCCATCGACCGCTCACTGGTTTCAGCGTCCGGGAGTTTGTGTCGCAGCTTGACGGTGAAGAGTCGGCCATCGACTCCTTCTTTGTTTTCCACGTTCTTCTCAACGATATCGAATTTCTCCGGGTTCAGTCCGACCTGAGTCAGCCAGACCGCTTTCGGCACGATCTCATAGAGGGCCGTCACGGTATGACCTGCTCCGATTTCGCCGGCGTCTTTGGTGTCATCATCAAAGTCACGAGCCGCCAGAACACGATTCTCGTAACCAATCAGCCGGTACGCTCCAACAGTTGTGTTGCTGAATTCCAGTTGCAGCTTCACGTCTTTGGCGACAGTGATCAGAGTGCCGCTGAGTTGTTCGCCGAACACTTTGCGAGCTTCCTGAAGTCCGTCGATATAGCCGTAGTTGCCGTTGCCTTTGTCGGCAAGTTTTTCAAGCTTTGCGTCTTTCAGGTTGCCCATGCCGAATCCGAAGATGCTCAGGAAGACGCCGCTTGCGGCCTTCTCCTGAATAATCTCCACCAGCGTGTTGTCATCACTCACGCCGACGTTGAAGTCGCCGTCCGTACAGAGGATCACACGATTGGCACCGCCCTTGATGAACGAGCCGAT
>JANNGQ010000543.1:0-1739 GCA_031403975.1 Planctomycetota bacterium | reverse complement strand
GTGCAATCGGCCTTTCTCGGGTTTGGCGGTTGCCTGAATGGCTTGAGCAGCGGCGGCGGTGCCAATGCCGAATGGATCGTCTTCATCGACTTTCGGTTTGCCTGCGCGACCCGCCGCGACCGGGCGGGAAACAGGCTTTGGAGACTCCGCCGCCGATTCCAGAGCCGGTGACAGGTCCTCGGGCCTTGGCGGTTGCTTTCTTGCCCCGGTGCGAGTCGCGTGCGGATTCGTCTTTGGTTTCGGCGTATTCTTTGCTCCGCGCGAACCGTCCATCGCGGCACCGCAGAACGGGCAGTCCACGGCATTATCTTCGAGGACAGACTGGCCACACGAGGGGCAGGTTGGCAACGACATAGGGGGAACTCAATATCAAGATTTTTTCCGGATGGTTCTCGATCCGTCCTGGGAGTCTAGTTCACTGGCTGCAACACGGCGAGCGGAACGCACTGCAGTACGTAAACGCAGAGACGCTTCAGAATCCGGAAAGACTCCCACAATCAGTTGAACCAGACCATGAACACGAAAAACTCCCCCTGGAATGCATTCATGATTTTACGCCAGCTGTCCGGGTCGGTTTGTTCGCCCTTTTCCAGGTAGGGCTGCAGGCCGGTTCCCTGCATCCAGAGCACAAGATCGAGTCGAGTCGGCTCGGTGAACACCTTGCGCAGGTTAATACCCAGGTCAGGATTTGATGGGAAAGTCCCGGCGGCCGGCATGAAGCCGCCTTCGATACCTCGCCAGAACGGCAGCAGCTTTTTGCCCTGAAGAATAGCTTCAGCCTCGTCGAGGAACTCATGCCACTGAGTCTGCATCTCCGGCGAGACTTTCATTCCGCCGACAGCGGCCGTCTGCTTCGGATTCGGCAGCCATTCGCGATCATTATCTGTTTCCGCGTTGATCAGCTTCCAGCTCTCGCGGCTGAGCGAAATGACGGACTCAAAATGAGCCAGAGCCGTCTGCATCCGCTTCGGTTCGATCACTTCGTAGTTGGTGGTGTGAATCAGGGCGATGAGATCCAGAATGTTCTGACCATTGAATCCAAAGAACGGCCCAACGCCTTCGTTAGACAGATACTGATATGGCGTTTCGACGTCCGGATAGAACAGGTGAGCCGTTCGTTCGAACTGGTCCTTTCCGTCGTAAGCCAGCATGACTTCACCCAGTGCCGATATGACGTGACAGTAGCCTCGCAGCCACAGCACATCCCCATCGTCGAAGGCGATCACGAACTGATTGACGTCAGCAGCCGATGCATCGACTTGTCCGCGGTTCTGCATCGCTGACAGGATCTTCCAGAACGATTCTTCATCAGTGGCCACGCCGTCCGCATCCAGGTCCAATCTGATCTGACCTATCATGATCGGCAGTTTCACACCGGTCGGCTTCACTTTTGCGAGAGTTGCTTCGGCAGTCGTCAGGCCCGCGACAAATGTCTGAATCATCGTGCGGAATTTCGCGTAGCTGATTTGTTCCGGCTGATCGTTTTCTGCGATGGGCAGTCTCATCATCGGCAACGCTCGGCGACGTCCGCCCAGCAGGCCGAATCGAAACTGATCCTGACCGAGCTTCTCAACTGACTGCAGCACCTGCGTGATCCCGAGGCTGAATCGTGCTGCCGCATCATCCGGCTTTGCCTTGAGTGTCAGCTCCATTGCGGCTGTACCGTCGGCCAGACGGCCTTCAGTCAGAAATTTCTCGATCGCCGGTGGTTGAGCTGCAGCGTGATTGCCGCTGACCAA
>JANNGQ010000542.1:0-3062 GCA_031403975.1 Planctomycetota bacterium | reverse complement strand
CAGAGCATTTTCGCGATTGCGTTGGGAGCTCAGTATTCGTTGACGGACGCAGCGTCGTTGCGACTGGGCTATCACTGGAACGAGAACCCGATTCCCGGGGATCAGACAGCGGCGAATGTCGCGTCACCACTGACCATCCAGCATATGCTCTCCGCCGGTGCGTCATACCAGGTGACGGATACGTTCTCTCTGTCACTGGCCTATGCACATGGATTTGAGAATTCGATCACGGGTCCGATCGTGCTGCCCGGCGGTGCGGTCCCCGGGACTTCGATCCGGAGCGCGACTGCTGCCGACATGTTGATCGTCGGGGCGACCGTCAGCTTCGGCAGTCCAAAGTGCAGTGTTCCGAGTCGTTCCTGCGGCTCCAACTGATTTCACTCGACCGCTCGCGAAGGGGTGACACCGTGTCAGTGGGTTCGGGAGCAATTGCTGACACGTGGCGTCGGACTTGCCGGCGCAGTTGTGAACTCCCGCGTCGCTCCGTAGCATTTCACACTGTTGCCGTGGGTGTTCTGGCTTTACCCGCGTCGTGCGGTACTCGGCAGAGAACATTTTGTCCAGAAAGCGCTATTTACAAACTGGGGCGACGATTCTTGGGCTCACAGAATTCCACAACTTTGTTCTTCAGCCTTCACAATTCCCTGATCTGACCCTTGTTCGGCTCCGTTCGCTCGTGAATCACCATGCGGAGCCCGGCAATGACCAGTCATCATTCTGTCAACAACCCCTCATTTGGTCGGATGGCGGCCATCATCCATCGTCGCGAGCCGAACGACATCCAATACATTGAAAAGATGCGAAGGACCCTTCGCTGGTGGGATCGATGGCGGTGGTTCGGAATTGCTCTGCATGTTGCGCTCCTTGCAGCACTTGTTTGGCTGGGCTATAAATTTGAGCCGCTCAACGGTGAGATGCAGGCAGCATTCCCAGGTGCGAATGCCGATCAGGTCGTTCTCGTTGCCGCGCTTGTCGGAATTACTTTTGGCTTAATGTTTCATCACTCGGTGTGGAGTATTCTTACTGCCCTGTCAGGTTTGCGCAGCGAACGACTGCGAATACGACAGCCCGGAATCCCACGAACGCTACAGAGCAATCGTTGCCAAATGGCTGTCCAGAACCCTGAATGTCGACCGTGAGGCACTGACGTTGGCACGGATCGCCATCATGTTCGTGGACTTTGCTCGTGAGAATTACCGTGCCGTCGGCACAGTATCAGCCAGCAAGGGAAGATTCTTCTCGCTCAGGGCTTTTCTGAAGAGCACAGCCGATATCACTCCAACCACAGACAGAGATGCAATGTTTCCCGCCCAGCCGGACACAATGAACTCCTCAATCAGAGTGGCAGGCTCTGTAACTCCTGGTTCGTCCAGATACAGCAATGGCCAGTAGTTACCGAACCCATGCACGATGATCAAGACTGTGAGCCCAGCAAGGCCCCAAGGCCGACGCGTGCGGATCGCAAACACCGCACAATATCCCAAGACGGCGCCAGACAGTGTATGATACGGCACCGATGTGAACGATCGAGCCAGCCACGTTTCCCAGCCCTTGTCAACCGCGTAATCAATATGTTCAAAGGCTGCAAATGTGAGTCCAACCAGGCTGCCCATGAGCATCGCCGAAAAAAGGCTGACGCCGGGACGCCGCCCGAGGCCCCAGCGGCTCACGGCGTAGCGGAATCCTTCCTCAGGGATGGATGCCGTAATGAAGGCATACAAGAAATTGAAGTTAACCTTGCCGAGCAACCACCACATTGCCAGCACGCACCACACAGTTTCCAGGAATATCGCCACGAGCCCCAGCCCGAGGAATTGCGAGATATCTCTGAGCGGAACAGCCGGCTTTGTTCGTCGAAGGGCGACAACCACACCACTCAGAATGATCAGGCAAGGGAAGACCAATGCTGCGATTGCGAGGCTGATCGGGTTCAAGATTTTCGTCCACAATGATGTGTTCGACAACGGGGTTCGCCGATACTGAATCACCCTATTCGCCTGCCTGCGGGCCGTCAATTCACTTGTGAGCGAAACCGCTGCTTTGCCACCTCTGGTCCGAAAACCGGGGCCCACTTCAATATGCGAAGCACGCCATGGCAGAGAACGCTCACGACTCAGCCGGCGCTCAACGAACAGAATACGCATCAACCAGATCTGCGTTCAGCTTTTGCTTTAAAGTTCGCCAGTCCTTGCCCAGGCGTGTGGCAGCCCGACCGTAATGCTGACCCTCTGCGGCGTACATCATGGAGACATAGTGTTCAACGAGTTCTTCCAGGCCGTAGCGTCCCTCAACGACTGCACGAGCAAGGCGATCGTGCGGCGATGCTCCGACGGCAAGGCGACTTTGTCTGGCAGGCGTATAGGATTTCCGGATCAGGACATTGCGGACACATTGTTCCAGTTCACGGATGTTGCCCGGCCAGGTATATTTCGGCCCCATTTGCTCGGCGATCCAGTCGACTGTTTCCCGCGCCAATGTTTGCGACTCTTCAGGCAGGTCGGTCAACACTCGCCGAGCAATGAATTCTGCGAGATGCTGCAGATCGCCGGGGCAATCAGCAATCTGCTCGTGCAGCGTGGGTGTGTGAATCATGTCCGCACACAGGCGGTAATACAGGTCCTCGCGAAACCTGCCAGCCGCCATCTCCTGTGAAAGGTCGCGATTTGTCGCCGCGACGAACTTGCCTGCAAATCGTCGCTGCTGAGTCTCACCGACTCGCGAAAAGCTGCCAGATTGCAGAACTCGCAGCAGTTTCACCTGAATGGAAAGATCCAGTTCACCAATCTCATCCAGAAACACGGTCCCCTGTGGCCCAGCAGTTTCCAACCAGCCCTCACGATCCATTACGGCCCCGGTGAAAGCCCCCTTCCTGTGGCCAAACAGTTCAGACTCAATCAGTGTGGGTGAGAGAGCCGAGAGGTTGACAGTGTGCAGCGACGATTTCGGATCGACCTCAAATCGTTGAGTGCGCTGATCGAATTCAATGTACCTCGACATTCCGATCGCCCGAGCGACCAGTTCCTTCCCGGTTCCTGAACTCCCGGTGATCAGTGTCGGAATGT
>JANNGQ010000541.1:0-1974 GCA_031403975.1 Planctomycetota bacterium | reverse complement strand
GCTTTCGGTCTGTAAAGTGCTTCCAGTCAGTCAATTGCGATTCAGGCCCGGAGGGCTGGCACAACCTCTGCCGGGGCCGTGAGGCCCCGGTTAGCAAGATTTGGGCTGGAAAGGCCTGACGGGCCGACACATCAAATTCGTCCATGTGGCCCTGTGCAATGTGTTGTGTCGGCCCTTCAGGCCTGGAGCCGTTCATTCGATCTGCCGGTGGCTGACGCCACCGGCAGAGGTCGTGCCAGCCCTCCGGGCCTGAAACATGCAGGATTTCAGTCAACAAAAATTGGATCGACAATTCAGGAATCTGCCGTCGAGACTCGGCTGATGATGATTTGAACTGTTACAAATTCGAATGTGGCGACGCCACGGCTCGGTCAGGAGCCTTGGGGCCTGCGGAATAGACCGGACGCCGCTACGATTCGTACACCGCCTGCCGGGAAGTTTTTTCGAAAACACTTCAATTCCGCAGGTTCATTCTGCCGGAATGGATTTTCTCCGCCAGGCCCAGACGCGCGAACTGCTGGGGCGGCGTGCAATTGCGGATTTCGTGATGTGCAGTTCTTGTCTGCCGGAGAACAGTTCAAGTAGGTCCCGCTTGCCGAGCGGGATTTCGCGGCATGCCGCGACCTGTGTGCATGAGATCTTCCAGAATCGGCCTGTATTGTTGAGTCCACATCGCACAGGTTCGCCTTTCGGCGAAAATCCTGCCCGGCAGGCAGGATCTACCTATTTCAACCAATCTGGGACAATCGCAGCAGGCGCGGCAGATCACCGGGCGTCAAACAGCGATTCCACTTCCGTCCGGATCACATCGAGCATTTCTCTTTCCGGCACGGTCATCGTCGTGAGCGATGCGTCATAGGCAGCGGCAGCTTCTGCGAGCATCGCGGTGGCTTCCGTGGTCTGGCCGTTCTCGTGGAATGACGCTGCGAGAAAGTAGCGATTCACGACCTCCATCGAACCGCCACGTCCATGATTCAGGAGGTCAATTGCCGCCGCCCAGCGCTTCAGGCGAAAATCGGCGATTCCAAGGAGCGTCTGGACGTCTCTGTCGTCCGGATTTGAAAGTTGCAACGGAGACAGCACGGCCACGGCTGCGTGCGAGTTGCGAAACTCTGACGGACCGCACAGCCACAATCGAGCAAGTTGCATCGAAGCATCGCGATGTTGAGGGTCGAGACTCAGGGCTTTTTCCCAGTCAGCTCGAGCCTCCGCCGTATTTCCACAGTAAAGCAGGGACAAGCCACGATGCAAAAGAATGTCTGGACCCTGCTGTTTCAGAAACTCCGGCGGCAGCATTTGCAGTGCTCTGCTTTCGTCGTAGATGGCATCGGCAAATCTTCCTTCCGAAACTTCTTTTCGAGCCAACACCATCCAATAGCTCGACCAGACATGAGTTCCCGGAAGATCGTCGCCTCGATCAACAACTAATGGAGTCGATTGCCGCACACTGTTGGTCGATGAAACTTTGTGTTGCCCAGTCAACCCGTCCTGTAGCAGTCCGGCGTCAAGCCCAACGGCATTCAAGCCACGGAGGATGACTTGAAAATCCCAGTTTGCGAGATCTCCATTCGTGGCGGAAAATGCTAAGTTCTGACCATCAGCACTGAACTGCATCTCCGACGGAATCCTTCCCTGAGAATCCGTCAGATCTGCTACTTTCTGGTTGTCCGCAAGACTCCAGATCCGAATGACTCCGCGATTGGGGGCGAACGCTATCCACGGGCGATGTGGATGATAGGCCAGGGCGGGACTACAAGTCTTGAACGTCTCAACCGCGACACTTCGGTCCCCGTCCAAATCACTAACGACGAACAACTTCACTTCGTCCTCGCTGCATGCCGCAAACTGCTTTCCGTCGGGAGAGAACACGCCCGTGACATAAAACCAGGCGGAAAACGCCTCGTGGCCGTCTTCAAGCGACCAGACGAGCAGTCGCTCGTGCCCGGACGCACTTGCCGCCGCCCATTTGCCATC
>JANNGQ010000540.1:0-2182 GCA_031403975.1 Planctomycetota bacterium | reverse complement strand
GCGGACGGGGGCAGGTCGCCCGGACGATAGACGCCGGGCGCCGCGGCGATGGCGCGCGGGAGCCCATTGACGATCATCGCCGCAGTCGACAGCAAGGCCCGGCAGCCGGGGTCGACGGCGACGCGCAGCCCATGCCGGCCGTCGAGTTCGACATAGTTGGCCCAGTCAATCGTGAATCGCTTTGCCAATGCGTCCGAATAGGGAACCAGAGCCACCTGCTGCCTCTGATCAAACGAAGCTTTTGCTTTAACCTGAGCTTCCACATTCTTCGCGACGAATTCCGGCTTGCGATCCGCATCCAGCAGCGCTTCCACGACACCAACCGCCAGAGACGCATCGCCGACATGCACAACCGGCTGATCAAAGGCCGGAGCGATCTTTACGGCCGTATGTTTCGCGCTCGTCGTGGCACCGCCAATGAGCAGGGGGATCGTGAATCCCTGCTCCTTCATTGTCCGTGCAACGATGATCATTTCTTCAAGCGACGGCGTGATCAGCCCGCTGAGTCCTATGATGTCGACGTTGTGTCTGACCGCCTCTTCGAGGATTCTTTCGCACGGCACCATGACTCCCAGATCGATCACTTTGAAATTGTTGCAGCGCAGCACGACCGCCACGATGTTTTTGCCGATATCGTGCACGTCGCCCTTCACCGTCGCGATCAGAAACACGCCACGATTGCTTTCGGTTGCGGCTGAACCGATCGTCTGTGCAGTCGCGGCGAGAGCCACGGCCTCATCGCGGGTTCCCCGAAAAAGGCCCGACGCGTTGAAGTACTGCGAAACGGTTCCGGCGGCAATCGCGGCCTTCTCCGCTTCCATGAAAGGTTCCAGCCACGCGACGGACTTCTTCATCACGCGCGCCGACTTAACCACCTGAGGCAGAAACATTTTGCCCGCGCCGAACAATTCGCCGACGACGTTCATGCCCTCCATCAACGGGCCCTGGATGATGTCCAGCGGCCGCGGATATTTCAGTCGAGCTTCCTCCGTGTCCAGATCGACGTAGTCCGTAATCCCCTTCAGCAACGCATGCTGCAGCCGCTTCTCAACAGATTCTTCCCGCCACTCCTCGGCTTTCCGCTTACCGCTTTCCGCTTTGTTCTTCACTCGCTCGGAAAGATCGACCAATCGCTCGGTCGCGTCCGGACGGCGGTTCAGGAGCACATCTTCAATATAGACCAACAGTTCCTTGTCGATCTCTTCATAGACCTCCAGTTGTTGAGGATTCACAATCCCCATGTCCAGCCCGGCCTGAATCGCGTGATACAGGAACGCCGCATTCATCGCTTCCCGCACCGCATCGTTGCCTCGGAACGAGAACGACACGTTGCTCACGCCGCCCGACGTTTTCGCACCGGGACATTCTGTCTTGATGCGACGGACGGCTTCGATGAACTCAACCGCATAATTGGCGTGTTCTTCCATGCCCGTGCCGACAGTCAGAATGTTGGCATCAAAGATGATGTCCGTCGGCGGAAACCCGACGGTTTCCGTCAGCAGTTTGTAGGCCCGTCTGCAGATGCGGACTTTGTTTTCACAGTCCGCCGCCTGACCAACTTCGTCGAAGGCCATGACGATCACTGCCGCCCCGTATCGCCGGACCAGCTTCGCGCGATGCAGAAACTCGGCTTCGCCTTCCTTCAGGCTGATGCTGTTGACGATGCTCTTGCCGTGACAGCACTTCAGCCCGGCTTCGACGACCTTCCAGTCGGAGCTGTCAATCATGATGGGGACTCGGATGTTGTCGTCGTGCAGCAGCCACAGGAATTTCTCCATGCAGCGCGCCCCATCGAGCAGACCTTCGTCCAAGTTCACGTCGATGATTTTCAATTCAACGCCGAGGCCGACAAAATTCCCTTCGATCTGGGACATCGTTTCGCCGTACTGATTACTGGTCATAAACGAGGAGTAGGGGTCGAGCGAAATGATGGCACCACAGGTGAATTCGTAAACGCTCGTTTGTAATGGCAGGTTCAGTTCCCGCTGCATCAATCGACAAACGTTGCTGGCGATGACGTAAGCATCCTGGCGGGTTTTTATCTGGTATTTGCCGAGTACCGAATTCATTTCGTCGATTGCCGGTTGAATGCGGCGACGGTCGATGCCGGGCAGGTTGTTGGTGATGTATTGTTCATCGGACAAGGCAATTTCCATACAGGCAAGGCCATGTCGCATGATAT
>JANNGQ010000539.1:0-3618 GCA_031403975.1 Planctomycetota bacterium | reverse complement strand
GCCTGACAATCCGCCGCAGGACTCAACATGCACTTGTCACGTAAAACGAGAGTCACACGTTGACACACGACAAGGAAATCGCCGGCATTCGAATTCCTCGATTCCTGTATGGAACCGCGTGGAAGGAAAACGAAACGCAGCGTCTGACGGAGCTGGCTCTGCAGTTGGGGTTTCGCGGGATCGATACGGCTAACCAGAGAAAACACTACCACGAGGCTGCGGTCGGGAAGGCGATCACGGCCGCTGTCGCTCGAGGGTTGGTGGTCCGCGACGAACTGTTCCTGCAGACCAAGTTTACGTTTCAGTCAGGACAGGATCATCGCCTGCCGTACGATCCGACGGCCCCGATTCCACTCCAGGTAGAGCAATCATTCGCCAGTTCACTCGAACATCTCGGCACTGAGTCCGTCGACTCGTATCTGCTGCACGGTCCCGCTCAGCGCGTCGGACTGGCATCTGCGGACTGGGATGCGTGGCGCGGGATGGAGGCCATTTACGACAGTGGTCGGGTCCATCTGCTGGGAATCAGTAACGTCACTCTGGAACAGCTCCGGAGACTGCATGCAAGCGCCCGCGTACGGCCTCATTTCGTGCAGAACCGCTGCTACGCTGTTCGAAGCTGGGATCGTGACATCAGGAACTTCTGCAGCGCCCACGGAATTGTCTATCAGGGCTTCTCGCTGCTGACCGCGAATCGTGACGTGATGGCCAGTGCCGAATTGCTTCGGATTGCCGAACGCTACGGCCGATCTGCTTGCCAGATCATCTTCCGCTTTGCACTTGACGTCGGAATGCTGCCGCTGACCGGCACGACCAACGCCGATCACATGCGTGCGGATCTCGATGTGTTCGATTTCTGTCTGGAACCGGACGACATTCGGCGGATCGAACAACTGGTCGCCGTGTAAAGATCGCCGTGTAAAGATCGCCGCAGGCATAGCGCAGAACGCCGTGGACTGCGGCAGCCTGCTGCCGCTTTCGGGCTCGCAGCCTGCTGCGGCCGTTGTTGGTATACCAACGATCAATCTGCTCCATAGAGCCGGGTTGATTTCCGTCGTAGAATGAACGGAAGAAATCGAGGAATCTGGCATGCCCAGAGGATCCGCGAGCTTAAGAGCATGTTGAAACGAGCTGGCGTCACGATGCGCGGGAAAGGGAAGTCACACTGCTTGGACGCATGGCAGGCTCATCCGGTCTGTCGGCCCGCATCGGCAGTGGTCCTCGCCGATGCAACGAACACGGCTCCCCTTGGGAAGGGGAAAAGGGACAGGGGAAACTCCAGGGACCGAAAAGACATACACGGCCATCGCGCTCATCAAACAGCTGGCCGGCACGGTCGGAGCTCATCAAATCGCGTTAAGTGCTCGCACCGGCACAGCCGGCGTTCGGGGAGCGGAGTTGCCGGCAACTCACGGACATACGATTCCGGCCTTGGCCGAGTGATCTCGATGGACGAAAGGTCCAGGCCGGTCGTGATCGAGCTGATGTTTCCGCGACGATTCGTTGCCGTACCGATGTCCAAATCAGGCGGCCTGCCATCAGCAGCCAGTTTTGAGCCGGGCTACGCAATCACCTGCCACAAGTTTCAGGGCAGCCAGGTCCCGATCATCATCAGTGTGCTGGACGACAGCGCCGCCGCGAACTGGACGACATCCCGCGAGTGGCACTACACCGCCTGCAGCCGGACGGAACGCATGCTGCTGACAATCGGGAAGTGGGAAACGCTGATGAGGCAGTGCAGGCGGGTGAGCCTGACTCATCGGAAGACGTTTCTGGTGGAGGAATTTGGCAGCGCGAAGCCACGAATGAGAGTGGAGGAGTAACATTCGTGGCAATGAGACCTGACGCCGTTTCTACCTCTGCGAAGCAGAACACAGTTCACGGCGTCCACACGCCGACGACTGGTCCGGTACAGACAGCCCGGGAGTATTCATCTCTCACGCGGCTGTAGGAGCGAAGCGACATGCTCTTATAAAACAGCAAAGCACGCCAACACTATAAGCCCATGTCCAACTGTCTGTTGATCCTCGCGGCCAGTGGTTTTACGTTGGCCGACGAGCAGCTGCAGGTGAAGAAGACGGCGGATGCGATCAAGCCGACTGAGGCCGACGTCAAGTACGGCCCGGCTGAAAGAAACGTGCTCGACTTTTATCAGGCCAAGTCCGATCATCCGACGCCGCTGGTGATCTACATTCACGGCGGCGGTTTTGTCGGCGGCAACAAGAACGTCGCGCCGGGAGTGCTGAAGCTCTATCGCGACGCCGGCATCAGTCTTGCCGCGATCCATTATCGATTTGTGAACGGCAAGGATGTCATCTTCCCGATCCCGCAACACGACGGCGCACGGGCACTGCAGTTTCTGCGCAGTAAATCGCAGGAGTGGAACATCGACTCGAATCGAGTCGCCTGCTTCGGAGGTTCAGCCGGCGCCGGGATCTCAATGTGGATCGGGTTCCACGAGGACCTCGTGGACCTGCAAAGCGACGATCCGATTCTGCATGAGTCAACGCGCATTCAGGCGATCGGAACGTTTGGCGGTCAAAGTACTTACGATCCGATTCGGATCAAAGAACTGATCGGCGGTCGGGCCTGGGAACACCCTTCAATCTTCAAGGTCTACGGCGTGACCACGGCTGATGAAGCGCTGCACCCGACTCCTGAGCGGCAGAAACTCTACGACGAGTCCTCGGCAATCACACACCTGACGAAAGACGATCCGCCGCTCTATGTGGTTTACAGCGAAGCAGACGGTGCGCTGCCGCCGGACGCTCGACCGGGGGACGGGATCCACCATCCCAACTTCGGCAAACAGCTCAGGAAGGAAATGGACGCACTGGGCATTGAGAATGTCTATGTCTACACACCGGACGCCAAACGCCGAAACGCGAACGCCGAGATGCTGGAATTCTTCCAAAAGCAGTTTGCGAAGGTGAAGGACTGACGGCAATTGCCGTAGGTTATGCTTCAGCATAGCGACGTGCGGTGCTGCGATTCAGCCGGATTGAAAAATCGAGAGCAGCCGGATGAGTTATGCTGAAGCATAACCTACGAGTGCTGTGTGATCCGGTTGCCTCTCAAGTGTGCGCCGAATACTGCTCGGCAAACTCGAGCATGATACCGTCAATCATGGGCTTGATGATCTCGACGGTCGCTTCCTTCAGGAATCGGAAGTTGGTGCGGTTCAGTGACTCGCGGTTTCGGATCGTGCCTTTGGTGGCGACTTCCAGAATATGTGTGTCCGAAAACGCCCGGATGAGCACTTCCAGCCGGCTGTATTCGTTCCTTGCGGTCCCGCGCCCGAGCTTGATGTCGTCTCGGCTGATGCGGGCTCCCCAGCCTTTTTCGTTGACGACCGTATTGTAGTCGAAGCCCGGAAAATGGTCGCAGAGCTTATGCAGGCAGTTTTCGATGTGATCGGTCAGTTCATTTCGCAATTGAGCATGTTTTACGCGAAGTTCTTCTTCTGTCGCGGCATCTGCTTCGGCAGTCGCTCCGTCGGTCATGCGGGACTGCTGTCCCCGCTGGATGGCCTTCTGCAGTCGGTCTTCAAAATCTGACATACCCGGCTTTCTGGTCCTGACGTCACTTGGTGCGACTAAATGCTGATGAATTCTTCGG
>JANNGQ010000538.1:0-2287 GCA_031403975.1 Planctomycetota bacterium | reverse complement strand
GTCCGACATTGACGTTTATAAAGAGTGGCTCGGAATCCCCGAAGGCCAGCGACCGCCTGATTACTACACACTCCTTCGACTTGTGCAGTTCGAAGATGACGTTGAAAAGATCCGCGGCAACTACCGCAAGCTGAATGCTCACGTCCGGAAGTACTCGACCGGCCAGTATCTGGTACGGTCGCAGGAACTTCTGAATGAGATGGCGAAGGCGATGCTGTGCCTCACGGATCCGGACGGCAAACAGGAATACGATGTCAGCCTGGGTCGCGAACCGACGGAAACCGATGATGACGAACCCAGGACGGTTCTGCAGTATCTGCTGGCCAGGAGTCTGATCAAGAGATCTCAGGTCAGCGAGATCGAACACTTCGCGGAAGCGCGAGGGCTCTCACCGCGCGATGCTGTGATTCAGATGAAGCTGGTCGAGCCCGCCGACGCATCGCGGGCTCTGGCGGCGGAATTGCGACTGCCGTATGTTGATCTGGAGGACATGCTTCCGGAGGACAGTGTGCTCGATCAGGTTCCGCGGCGGGTCATCAAGAAGTATTCCTGCCTGCCGCTGTTTGAGGACCGAGGTCGATTACTTGTGGCATGCATCGACGATCCCTCACCGGCTCTGGAAGACGAAATCCGAATGCGATTCGGGATGCCGATCAGGGCCGTACTCGCGGTTCCGCGAGCCGTCAATCAGGCGATCGCAAAGTACTACGCTCCGGGGATGCGTGAAGAGGTTGCAACAGCCGACGAGGCTCCGACAAAGTCGGGAACAAAGGGTATAAAGGCCGACAAAGAGAAGCCTGAGAAAAGAGCCGCACCCGAGTCTGCGGCCCGGAGCAAGTCGTCCCCCCTGTCTCCTGAAGAAAACAGTAAGAGAATGCAGATCACGGCGATTGCCACCTGCTGGGCGCTCATTGGTACTGTCGGGATCTGCTATTTTCTGAACGGCGGGAGCGCCGGCATGATGGAGATCCTGTATGGCGTTGTGGCCGGAGCCGTGGTCTTTGGTGTCATGAAACTCACCTACTGGAAGTAGCGGCCACATATCTCGAATCCCGCTCGATTAACGACGAATCCCAGCCGACGGAGCGGCTGGCGAACAGTAGTTCAACGTTGCAATCCTCCGGAAAAAAAACACCGGGCTGTTTGTACAGCACGGTGTTTAATTGGCTTTCAACATCAGCCGCTGCATCTATTCACTGTGCTCTTCGTTGTACGCGAAGCACATGCGGATCAGGTGCGACACATTGTCAGCACGCATCTTGTCGTTGATCCGAGCCCGGTGCGCTTCGACGGTCTTGGTGCTGACGCCAAGTTCATGCGCGATCTCGCGGCTGGAAAGTCCGTCGACCACATGATCCAGAACCTGACGTTCCCGTCCGGTCAGGCGACCAATGCTGTCTTCCGTTTCTTCGAGTTCTTCTTCCAGGACTTCCGGGTCGACTTCATAGAAGTAAGCATAGGCCCGCGCTATGGCACCGACCAGGTCATCGACTTTGACCGGTTTGCACAGGAAATCGAACGCTCCGCACTTCATTGCTTTCACGGCCATCGGAACGTCTGCGTGACCGGAAATCATCACGATCGGCAGTTCGAATCCGTCATCGGCGAGTTTTTCCTGCAACTCCATCCCGGTCATCCCCGGCAGGCGGAGATCCAGAATCAGTACGCCCGGGACAGGTTCGCGGTAGTCCCGATAAAACTCCATCGCCGTCATATAGTCACGGACGGTGATCTTCTGCTCCCCGAGAGCAGTCACCAATGAAGCGCGGACCCCCTGGTCGTCTTCAACAAGGAAGACCGTAAACGGCTTACGTTTCCTGGGCTGCTCAAATTCCGTCTGCGGAAGAGATTGTCTTTCTGTCTTCCGCCCTGTCCTGCGTCGCCGCTGCATGTAAAAATCCTCCGAAAGTCGAAATCCCTGTTCAAAAATTGAGTTCGGGCACCCCGACCGACTGAATTCCATACTCCCAAACACTGCGACAAAGCCGACAAACATAGTTTGCAGGAATATGCCGACACCGCAATGCCTGGAGATGCAACGGAAATCTCAATCAGTGCCGCAACGAAACTCCCTCGGGCGATACCGAGGGATCATTGCCAAGACGACGGACTAGTGCTCAAGTCCTCACCTCAAGCTCCGGCTACGTTCTACCTTTGTGATCGCCACTTGCAACTCTCAGGAACGAGATTTCAAAAAACATCCGCTCTTTTGCAGGTATTGGTAACATCTCAAGACACTTCTGGTTCTGCCGGTCATGTCGTGGGTGAGCCGTACGACGAGTACAGA
>JANNGQ010000537.1:0-3876 GCA_031403975.1 Planctomycetota bacterium | reverse complement strand
ACGGATCTCGACTGGTTAAACAGTGCGTCCTGAGGAACTCACCGGACAGGCGTGACAGGCGAGCGTAGTAAGAGTGGAGGACGGAATCGTTGCAGCATGATGAAACGCTGGCTGCACACGCCAGCCGGGTTCCTCAGGGGTTGACAACCTTAGGCTCCTGGCCCATCCTTGGTGCATATTCGGAGCGGGAACGCCCATGGCTGCAGGAACGAGTCTTGACGGTCTACGGTTCTGAACAGAGGAATAATGACGATGAATCGAAACACAGCACCCTCGGACGATGACAACCGGACAGTTCGCGTTGCGGGCGATTCTCACAGGCCTGTAGGCAAGGGCAAGGATCCGGATCCGACGATCGTGGCGAACCCTGAGCCGGCTGCGACGATTGTTGCGTCAGTCGGAGACACCGTCCGGACTCCTCAGCCGGCTGGAGAGCTTCTTGATTCGCCGGCACGCACGATGATCGGTGCAAAACACGACCTGGAGAACGATCACGGGGAGGCGGCTCCGCCGACCAGCACCGCCGTCGCGGATGTCACCGATCGACCGCATGCCGCGACAGCAACCGACGTCACGATGATACCGAACAAGGCAACGCCCGGAGCTGACCCGGCAGCCACAGTGATCGGTGTCCCGGTTGTGCAGAAGGACAGTGAGGACTTTTATGACACATTGATTGAAGACCCCGAAACCCGCGCCGCAGGAGCGGGGACAATCGCAGGCCTCGTGATCGGTGACTACCAGGTCATGAGCGAACTCGGCCGCGGCGGGATGGGAGTCGTCTACAAAGCGAAGCATCGAAAACTGAATCGCATTGTGGCATTGAAGATGATCCTTGCCGGGAAGCATTCCGGTGGTGAGGCCCTGCAGCGTTTTATTGCAGAAGCCCGCGCGGTGGCTCATCTTCAGCATCCGGGGATCGTGCAGATCTTCGACATCGGCGAGCACCAGGCGTTGCCGTATTTTTCGCTGGAATTCGTGGAAGGCAAAGACCTGCATCGTGATCTCAACGGCCAGCCGCGTGACGCCAGGAGTTCCGCCGTGATGGTCGAGCAGCTTTGCGTTGCCATGCAGTATGCACACGACAACAGAATCCTGCATCGCGACCTGAAGCCGGCCAATATCCTGCTCGATGCCAGTGGGAAGCCCAAGATCACGGACTTCGGACTTGCCAAGAACGTTGATGCGGAAGGCTCCGGAGCCACCAGCGACGGCACGATCATGGGCAGCCCCAGTTACATGCCTCCGGAACAGGCGCGCGGCGAATTGTCATCGATCACACCACGCTCAGATCTGTATTCGCTGGGCGCGATACTGTATCAGATGCTGACGGGCCGCCCGCCGTTCATCACGGACCGGCCGCTCGACACGGTGATGCAGGTTGTCAACAACGATCCTGTGCAGCCCCGCGATCTGCAGCCGGGGATTCCGGTGGACGTGGAAACAATCTGCATGAAGGCGCTGCAGAAAGATCAGGCTCAACGTTATGTCAACTGCAACGAACTGGCCGCGGACCTGCGACGATTCCTTAACGGTGAACCGATTCACGCCAGACCCGTCAGTCGACTCGAAAGAGCCTGGCGGTGGTGCAAACGCAATCCGAAAGTCGCAGTGCCGTCAACCGTCGCCAGTTTCTTCATCATTGCAACCGCCTTCATTTCCACCTGGGCCTGGTCAGAAACTTCAGCTCAGGCGGCGATCATCGCGAAGGAGCGTGATACGGTCAAAGAGCAGCGTGATGAAGTCCGGAAGCAGAAGGCTGAGGTTGAGGTCCAGCGTGACGAAGCGAAGCGACAGGAAACGATTGCAAATCAACAGACGATTCTGGCACAGCAAAAAGAGGAGCTGGCAAAGAAGCAGGCAAACCTGGCCCTGGACAGCATGCAGTTCCTGCTGACGGACATTGACAAGTCGCTCAGTCAGCAACCTGGTTCGACAGAACTGAGGATTGCGATCCTGGAGGCAATGTCAAAGAAATGGGATGAACTCGATGTCGCGCTGACCACTGACGGAGTCCTGGGGGAGGCCATTCCGACACATATGGCTATGCGTCAGTTGATCGCGACAGCATTTATGGAAGTTGACCGGATTCCTCAGTCCGATGCGGAATTCTCCAAACTGCATGGCATGGCCGAGCAGCGAATTGCGGACAAAGGTCGACTGGATGCAACTCGCACGAATCTCGCCAAGATCAAGTTTGCCTGGTCTGCAGCAAAACGCCGACTTGATGGCGACCCCACAGCTGCAATTCAGCTCCTGCAGGAGGCCGCCGACCTGGTACGAGAGACGATTCGCGATCCGCAGAAGAAAGAAGGAAGTCCATCCGATAACGAGATTCTGGAATTACTCGGTTCCATTGTTCAGAATCTCGGCGTGGAATACCTCCGACAGGGCAAGCTGCCTGAGACCGCTGCGGCGTTTCAGGAATCACTCGACTGCATGGCAAGAGCTCTGGACAACATTCGATCGGAACCGGGATTTGCCGACCTGAATGAGAATCAGAAGGACGGTAAGACGGCCAATCAGCAGATTTCTCATGATAAGGCCGCGCTGGGGCTCGCCTATCTTCTGGTACGGCTGGGAAAGACCGAAGAGTCCCTGGCGATGTATGACAAGGCAATCGCCGGTCGCCGCGAGATCTTCACCCGACGACCGACAATGCTGCCGCTCAAAGTGGAACTGGCGGGGCACCTTGGCAATTATGGCAATGCCTGCCTCTGGATCGACCAGCCTGAGAAAGCCGAGCCCCTTCTGCGCGAATCGCTGCAGCTCAGTGAGGAGATTTGGGCGGCCGATCCCGAGAAAGCCGATTACAAGCGAGCCCTGACCACGGCCCAGTATCGCATGGCCACATTACGAGACGCACAGGGGCACGCAGATGAAGCACTGGCTCTGTCTGAACGATCGCGACAGTTGCGCTCCGAGCTGGCCCAGACATCACCGGACGAAAAGAACAGGATCAACCTGATGCTGGCGGAAGCGCGAGTCGGGAACGTGGAGGCTGCCGAGTTGCTGATCGACGAACTCGGGAAAAGCGACAAGCAGAACGGCGAACTGCACCTCGAACGTGCCCGCGCTCTGGCTCAGCTGACCCGCCGGACGGAGGGCGACAAACAGACGGCACTGCGGGATGCAGCGCTCACCGCTCTCGAACGAGCCGTGACGGAAGGCTACAGCGATCCGTTTCGAGTGAGCGCCGAACAGGATCTCGACCCGCTGCACGACACCGACCGGTTCAAGTTGATCGTCGCCGGTCTGGAGTCTGCCCGCGCGACAGCACTCAACCACTGAACCAGAACATCGACACAGGAGTGCATATCGGGCGCGAAGTATTTGCGGTCAAGTTCTTTACAGGCTTCGCAAATACTCGTCTCGCCCGGGAGAGAATGTCGCTGGCCCGTCTCTTCGATTACCCGGTCTGCACCCTGGCTACTCGATGAACTGGATTGAAATCCGCCGGGAAAGAGCCGGCGAAGTCGTCGGAATCGGATCCCGACCGCCGTTTTGCACGTTCTTTACGGTCTGCGATCGAGCACTCATGACGGCGTCCGGACAATTGCTAGAATGTCGACAGCTGGTCCGGCACACCAACTGTTCCAGCACTGCAGTGCAGTGCCCCGAGGGTCCTGCCCGCGGACCGTTCATTGCCCTCGTAGCTCAGCAGGATAGAGCGTCGGTTTCCTAAACCGAAGGTCGTGCGTTCGAATCGCGCCGGGGGTATTTAAAAAGCCAGTATTTTCCCGCCTCACTTCGGGATGCTGGCTTTTGTCGTTTCGTCTGTGTGCCCACAGCATGTGCCCACCGCGGTTTCGCCCCGTTGTGCTCCGCTGGACTGACGCGATACGGCTCGACCGACTCGACAAAGCAGCGTTTCTT
>JANNGQ010000536.1:0-2719 GCA_031403975.1 Planctomycetota bacterium | reverse complement strand
AGCCTTCGCCAACCGACTGGCTGCCAAAGGAAAAGCCAAGAAAGTGGTCATCACAGCATGTATGAGAAAACTCCTCACGATGCTCAACGCCATGATCAAAACTATGACACCCTGGAAAAAACTGATTCTCCAGCAAACCACTTGAAATCCAACACAGCCGCTCATCCGGCCTTCGGCCACCTTCTCCCCCGGCGCGGGGGAGAAGGGACTTGCCTCGCCAGGCGTGATAGGTGGAGGTGATCCTTTCGAGGTCGGCGTCGGTGAGCTCGCGGTGGACGCGGTCGATGAGGGTGCCGAGTTTGCGGGCGTCGATGAAAAGGGTTTGTTTGCGGCGGTCGCGGAAAGTGGAAGGGGCATCTTGCCCCTTTTTTCCTGTAGCAGTAGGCTGGAAGCCCCTGCCACTTTTGTTTTTTGCCAGGAACCACAAGCAGACAGGAATTTGAGTGCTGTAAAACAATTGACCGGGCATGGCGACCATGCAGTCCATAAGGTCGGCTTCGATCAGGGCTTTGCGGATTTCGCCCTCGCCCGACTGATTGGAACTCATGCTGCCGTTGGCCAGGACAAACGCGGCCATGCCGGTTGGGGCAAGGTGATGAATGAAGTGCTGCACCCATGCAAAGTGCGCGTTGCCTTTCGGAGGAACTCCGTATAGCCAGCGCACGTCCATCGTCTTTGCGGAACCAGTCGAGTTGGTGTCTGTTGGCGGTTCGGTCATCGGGGCAGATTTGTCAAACGACGGAATCCGCGAATGCTATCGCCGGAAGCGCCCCTGTGAAAGTTGCCCATAGGCCGCACGTCGCATCCGGATTCAACGGAGAATTCCCAGGCACTGATAGAATCGGATCAGTCCGCGAAGTCCACTGCTTCGACTCTTGACTCCATGTGGCGATCATCAGAAGGCTCCAGGTGCGATACACTCCGTGATGTAGACTTTTCGCATCATTTGGTTCGGAGTGCCGTTCCCGAGGTCTGCTGAATGCCTGTCGTGCTGGAAAAACCGAAACATTCTGAAAAGCCGTCAACTCCCGCTCCGGCAGAACTGCCGGACGCACGGGTGCTGGAAGACAAGACTCCGGACTGGATGCGGACAGCGCCGTCGTCTGTGCTGTTCACCGTGCTGATCGGGTTTGTGTTCCTCCTGATGGCCAGTCGGCCGTTGTGGCATACCGATCTCTGGGATCATCTGAACTACGGCGAGAACATCCTGGCCACGGGGACAGTTTCTGGTACGGAGCCACTGTTGAGGCTGAGTCGCGGCGTGTCGATGGTCAACATTCCGTGGCTGGCTCAGGTGGGCATGGCGTCGATGAACAACCGTTTCGGTCTGACATCGCTGCAGTTTCTGTTCGCATCGCTGATTGCGGTCAGCCTGGGAATCGTTGCCTGGCGCGGAGTCCGCAGAAGTCACTCCGTGATCGGCGGCATTGTGGCTGCCGCCATCTTTCTGAAGGTGAATCTTGACCAATTGCTGGTCATCCGACCGCAGCTGGCAGGACTGATGTTCTACTGCATCGTTGTCGCGTGGTCGTTCGGACTCCGGAAGAATTCGAAGGCCGCGTGGATTGCTCTGCCGTCGATGTTTGTGCTGTGGGCCAACGTTCACGGTTCGTTCTCGATGGGCCTGCTGCTGATGGCACTCACAGCGATCGGTCGATTCGGCGATGTGCTGGGGATCTCGAAATCACTGCGACTTGCGCTGCTGGATCGTGAGCTGCACCGAACCGTTCTGCTGACTCAGCTGTGTGCGGCGGCCGTGCTCATCAATCCGTCGGGCCTCGCGGTCTATCCGGAAGTACTCAACGTGGCAGGGAATCCGAACATCGAATCGATGTTTGAATGGGATGCCCTGACGCTTCGGTCGGCTCAGGGTCAGTCTGCAGCGGCTGTCGCTCTACTGGCGTTTATGGCGATCAAACTTAGTCCGCGACGTCTGCATTGTGGTGAGGTCCTGGCATTTGTTACGAGCGGACTGCTCGCAATGTGGTCGGCCAGGATGCTGAACTGGTGGGCTCCGGTTGCCGGGATTCTTGCGGGAACGCATCTGCTCGCGGCGATGCGGAGAACGACCCGCTGGCTGAAGAATCCGCAGCCTCGCAAGGCATCAGGACTTTGGACCGTCGTGAACGCCGGCATCATCTGGATCCTGTTTGCTTTGACTCCGTTCGGGATACAAATGGTTCACGGGCGTATCCCCGATGCCCGGAAAATGGTCTCAAAAGAAACACCGCTGGAAATCGTCGCCTTTCTGGATTCCTTCGAGACACTTCCAGGAGGCATCGCCTTTGTTCCCGCCGAATGGGCGGGGTACGTTATGAATCGAGGTCCGGCGTCACTCGAACCGATGGTCAATCTGCATGTGCATGTCATTACCGAGCAAGTCTGGAACGACTACATCCGGTTGATCAACGGTCCGACAGACTGGAATGGTCTGATGGATGAATACGGCATCAACCTTGCTGTCGTCGACAAGGATCGCCAGCCGGGGCTGTTGAAAAGAATGCGTGAAGCGACCGACTGGACGGTATCCTACGAAGACCGACAGGGTGTCATTTTCACACGGAACAATCCGATCTAGTACTACGTCGAGCGGTATTCGCGAACTGGAATATCGCTGACTTCGACTCCTGACCAACCGGCCCGAATGTCGAGGAGCTCGCGAGCGACGCGGCGCGGCCACTTGCAGCGCTCCCGCGACTTTCCGCCGCCGAAGAGCAGA
>JANNGQ010000535.1:0-2316 GCA_031403975.1 Planctomycetota bacterium | reverse complement strand
GAGGCAAACAAGGACAAGCATGCTGGCTGGTTCACCTTCGTTCTCGCGGACGGCAACGGCAACCTCGTCAACGTCGAAGGCTCGCCGGAGGGCGTGGCAGTTGAGCAGACAACGGGGCGGCTGGCTCGCGTGTTGTATGGGTCCAGCGAGATGACAGGGACCAAACCGGGGCAAACCGTTCCACTGCACGCCCGCTGCCGAAAGATGTACGACCTAATTGAGAGTTCGAAGGGCAAGAATGACCTCCTCCGCCTTCAGGAATACTTCGCCGAGCCGAAGTACGGGATCAACGTCGGCAAGGCCACGATCGACATGATGGTGTTCGATACGACCGCTCGGACGGCGTATCTCAGTCGAGGCACGAGCTACGGGCTGGACTGGCAGAAGTTTGATTTCACGGAGCGTCGGTGAGTGGACGTGGCGGACGGGTCCCTGAACTCGCTTCATCGGAATTCCTGGTGCCGCTGACATCGGGCGACCAGTGTCGAACAACCAATAGACGAGAACCACAAGCACGATCACGATTCCCAACACCAACGGCGGTTGCCATCGTTTGGGTTTGCTGACCGACTCAGGAGTCGACTGATACGTTGGCGGAGCATACGGATTCTCGCTCATCACCTTGACCTTTCCGGCACCGCCGCATCCATCCACGCCCCGGCAGACCTGAAGGATTTGATCTTTCATGCCTGATTGGCCGCCGACCTGCCTGATCGCCGAACGGTCAAATCATGGCATCAAGGCTTGCGGCTGGCGTGCTTGTATTGTTGTCGAACTTCTTCGCGGTTCTTCGTCTTCGGCCGACCATCGGCTGCACCCCCCGTGGTCTTCTTGCGGGCCGCTTGTTCGGCCGAACGATTGGTGTGTTTGCTCATGGCTGATCCTTCTGAAAGTTTGTTACTTATTCGCTGACAATACTCCCCGGTTGAGACTTCACTGCGACTCCTGTGCCTTTTACCGGCGATTGAATGATCAGCCATTGGGAGGGACATAGAATTTCGGCGGCGGTTACTTCAAATCCTCCGCAATCGTGGCAAATTGTTCCAGGGCGGCTTCGAGGTCGGCGGTGATGTCCGCAGCGATGATTTCGGGGGCCGGGAGGTTGACTCCACCGTCCATCAGGAAGTCACTGGCGGTGTTAAATTCGCTGTCCGGCCCAATCAGCGGCGCACCAACGGTCGCCACTTCATCAGGAGTGCCGGCCCGTCCCGCCGGTGACAACTCGATCATGCGCCGGTATCCTGCCCCACGTGGGCTGGCAAGTTCGTCCTTGCCTGCGTGGGCGAAACGCCGGCAGCATGAATAACGCCCGTGACAGGACCGATTGCCGTACCCGCGGCAATGGCCAATGTAGGCGACAGGAGCCTGCCGACGAATTGACACTGGCGCTCAAGATCGATGATGACACGCTCAAGGAGATCCTGCGGAATCTGTATTATCCTGATAGTCCATACGAGTTTTCGGTTCTATCCTCGGTTCAGGATCACCGGTAAGGCTCAGAAGAGCCGACAATCGCAGTTCCTGCCGATGACCCCAGATTTCGCTGAATGGCTTCTGAGGTCGATCCCGCAAGCAGACCGAGTCGGTTTGGTGTTCAGGCCGTGCGGCACGTCCGGGGCACTGCTGACAGGTTCGGAAGTCGGCCGTTACGTCTCATCCATCGGACGAACGGCCAAAGTGGAGATCAAACCAGGCTCCGGCAAGTTCGCGAATTGCCACGACTTTCAGCGGTCATTCGGAACGCGGTGGGCTCGCCGAATCATGCCGGCAGAATTGAAGCTGCTGATCCGGCACTCGAGTATTGACACGACGATGAAATACTACGTGGGGATTGAGGCGGATGACATCGCTGCCGGGCTGTGGGCGAGGTTTTCAAGCAATGGTTATGAAGAATCAGTGCAAGATTGTTCGACAGCAAGTCCCAATACCTAACACAGTCAGTTCTCTGTGCTCCGGAGGAATGCGAGAATTTCGCGGCCCTGCTTTTCAGCGTGCTCAAACGGAACTGGGTGATTTGAAAGCACAGCCGCACCAGCGACTTCTTCCGGACGGTAGCGAACTGCTCCAATGTTATCGCGTACTGCCGCGACGTGCTCTGTCGGTGCTCCTGTACCCATCAACCATTGAACGATTTTTTCCTGCCATTCTCTGTCGCCTCGGCGATTCGTAGGCCATGAGTCGCATTGAATTAGCGGCCCGGCCTCAAGCCCTACACCTCGCTGCAGCTGGCCGGGCGCGACATCTACATCCGCGAGGGTTGCTACAACTGCCACTCGCAGATGATCCGCCCGTTCGTCGCCGAGACGCTGCGCTACG
>JANNGQ010000534.1:0-2307 GCA_031403975.1 Planctomycetota bacterium | reverse complement strand
AAGTCCAGGCAGGCTGAAAGCCTGCCCCACAAGGAATTTTCCAGTCGATCACGTAGACTGCAGGAATTCGCGGCAGCGTTTTGTGATCGGCTTGCCGCAACCGAATCAGGAGCCCGCCCAATGGACAACACCCAGCTTTTGAATACTCTGAAAACGCTGCATACACAGCTGTCTGCAGCGGGAGAAGTCGACGCAGAGACCCAGGCGATGCTGCAGACAGTCACAGGCGATATCCAGAAAATCTTCGAGGGCCGTCAAACGATCGGAGCGACGGAGGAATCCGAGACCTCTTATTCCGCACGCCTCCGAGAATCACTGATCGAACTGGAATCACGGCATCCCCACGTCGCCGGAATTCTCGAGAGAATCACGGATGGCCTTGCGAACATGGGAATCTGACTTCGATAGGGCAATGAGTAGTGTGATAACCACAACGCCGACGCTTTCAGCGAATGTTGAAGACGAGCGACACGTCAATTTGAGAGACAACCGGCCATTTGTTGTCTTGAAGCGAAGTCGCCTTCAATGTCAACGTCCAGGGACCTTCCAGCGCCGGGTCGGCCATACTGCTAATCGTCAGAATCCCCTGGTCCTGGTCCGACGCCAGAGTCAATGGTGTGGCCTGCAGCAATCCGGCAATTTCATTGGGTACGATTAGTTCGACGGTGGTAGCCAGAGGCAGCTTCGCCGACCGGGAAACTGAAACCGGTATCTCGAAAGTGGCTCCGGGATCGATTGTCAGTTCTTTCGCGGCCGCAGTCAGTTTCAGCAGCGCTCCTTCCATAATCATTGTGATTCTCGCGTCTCCGGCTTTGGTCACGCAGCGCAGATTGCCTTTCGGATCGGGAACCTCGGCGACTCCGTGAACAACAATTCTTCGTGTGAGGTCAGTCCCCAGCCATTCAGGCATAAATGCCGGGTAAAAGACCTTCGTCTGTCCCGGAGGAACGATCAGAATTCCCCCGAGGACTCCCATGCGATTGCGATCCTGCTGCGCTGACATCTCCAGTTGAATCTCCCCCGTGAATCCCTCGTTGCGGGCGACGTCCAGTTCTGCGAGGAACGTCGTGCCTCGATGCACATCATGCTGACGTTCACGGTCGACCACCTGGATTGTAAATGGTGCCTGCATCGTCAACGCCAGCAGCACTTGCGGAATCGCCTGAGCAGCCGGACTTCTCGGACTCAAATTGCCGGCTGCCTTGGCCAGGGCCGGTCGAATGACCTCAGCACCACCGATTTCTGCTGTTCCTTCGATCTGAATCAATTGAGCTGTGACCGTGGCATCCGCCGTCGATTGCAGTGAGAGTTTCACTTCCGTGCTGCCCGCTGGAATGACTCCTGCGCCCGGAGCTGTAACTCCGTCCGGTAAGCCATCGATCGTCAGCCGGATTTCCCCGCCAAAACCACCCTGACGAACCACCTGAACGGGCACTTCAGTTTTGCCACCCAGCTCAAGAGTCACGTGCTGCGGAACACTAAGAGTAAAATCAGCAGGGGCTCGCTGCAGCTGCAGACGGTAAACGTCGACCGCAGTTCCACTGGCCGAAACAGGCAACGCCGCTGAGGACAGGCTTCGAACCACAGCCGTGTGCAGGCCGCCTGAAGTGGCCTGAAACTCCAGACCGGCGTCCGTTGTGCCCGGCAGATCGTCGTTGTCGGCAATACGTTTTCCCTCCGGGTCAAGAATCTCCAGTGCGACGTCCATGCGTGAGCCGAGCGCTCGTGACTCAATCGAGACGGACCAGCGTTCATCCATCACAGCATTCCACTGAAACCGATGTTCGGATGCAGCGGCCGACATGACCCCCGTCGCCGCAGCGGGGGCCGCGATCAGCTGCGGCATTCCGACCGAATCGGATCCAGTGATATCGCGCACATATTCTGAGACGTCGCTCAATGGAATGTCGACTTCTGCGATTCCCATTGCAGTCGGGATCGTCAGGTGTTGTGAAGCAACGGCCATGTCGGTCGAGAATGTCACATCCTGTTTCACTGACTCAAGGACCGGCTGGCCGGTCGACAGTCCGAGCCCGAAGAATTCGATGGTCATCGTCGTACCTCGCTGTCCCGCCGCGGGGACGGCACACATCAAACGCGGCCCCTGTGAGATGCCCAGACGATAAACATACGCCCGGTCACCTCGAAAATCAGCGTCATGCAGATCGATCGTGTACGACTTCCCGGCTCTGGCTGCGAACGTCACGGTTCCGTCGAGGCCCAGAGTATCTGCGAAGTCGGCCAGAATCTGCCCTGTCGCGTCATGCACTCGCAGGACTCCGTTGATATTCGCTCCCAACCGCCGGG
>JANNGQ010000533.1:0-1882 GCA_031403975.1 Planctomycetota bacterium | reverse complement strand
TGGCAAACATCCAATGGTCGAGAGCCGCCAGCTGCTGCTGGACAAACTGGATTCCGCGCATCCGGATGTTCGCGCGGCAGCCGTCTCATCGCTATCCGGATTGCAAGTGATGGAATCGGGCAGCAGGATTCCAGCGCTCCTCAAAGATCCAGGTGTGTCAGTGCGCCGGGCTGCCGCCGCCGCCTCGGGGAGACTTGATGTCAAAGAGTCAATCGGGCAGCTGTTGATACTCGTACGAGATGATGATCCGGCGACGCGCAGTGCCAGTCTTGACTCCCTGTTGCTCCTGAGAGACTCCTCGGCCATTTCCGCTGCGGTGGCTGCGCTGGAGCATCCTGCGACGCAGTTGGCGGCACTTGATTACATCGCAGAGTTCGGCGGACCGGAACAGGTGGGAGTTGTCGCGGCGGTCGCGGCGTCCAGTCGCTCTGTGGAAATCCTGATGAGTGCCGTTCGCGCGCTGGCGGCCTGGGAAGCGGAGACGGCAGCCAATTCGCCGCAACGAAGCGAACTGCAGTCCGCGATCGCAAAAGTACATGGCGATAGCGGCATTCTGTTGCATTGGAGAGCGCTGGGACCTGGCGGCCTGAGTGACTTGGTGCGAGTTCGCGAGCAGGTTTCCTCGGCGACTCACCCTGTCGCCCCCATTGCGTCTTCTGATTGGAATTCGTTGCTGGCAAACGGAGTCGACGCCCGCGTCGATTTCGGAACGGATGGCGTCGAAGAGACCGATGCTGTCAGTCTGGTATTTTCCGACGTGTTTGTCACCGCGCCGACGCGTGTTCAGTTTCTGGCATCCAGTAACGGCACGTTCGAGGTCTGGCTCAATGGCGGAATTGTTCATCAGCGTCAGAAGGCCAGCGCCTTTCAGCCCGATTCTGATCGATTTGAAGGGGAACTGGCGAAAGGGACGAATCGGCTGGTCGTCCTGGTTGCCGGCGTTCGCGAAGCGGCGCAGTTTCATCTGCGATTTCGCCGGTTGAGTTCTTCCGCAGATCACGAGCGAATCGCTCAGCACGCCCTGCAGAACACGGGTGACGCCGAACGCGGACGTGAGCTCTTCTTCAACGCTGAAAAGTCCCTGTGTATGAAGTGTCATCGGATGAAGGATCAAGGCGGACGGATCGGCCCCGATCTGACTGGCGTCGGCAGCCGTTATTCCCGGATTCATTTGATCGAATCCATGCTGGAACCGAGCCGGACGATCGCTCCCAGCTACGAAACGATCACCGTAGCTCTGACCAGCGGCCGCGTCGTGACCGGTGTCAATGTGTCTGAGAATCAAACGACACTCACGCTGGGCGACGACCAGGGCAAGGCTCACGAAATTCCTTTGGCGGAGGTAGACGAACGGGTCAAACAGCTCCGCAGCACGATGCCGGACGGTCTGGAAAAGCGACTCAGCGACGGCGAGTTTCTGGATCTGGTGACGTTTCTCGTGGGGCAGAAGAAAACCGAGGCGCGATAAACGACTCGTGACAACAAGGTTGTTCAGTCCCGGAGGGCAGCGCCGTGAAGGATTTTAGAAGAACAGAATCGCAGGAACCCCCCTCATCCGGCCTGTCGGCCACCTTCTCCCCCTGCCAGGGGAGAAGGGACTTCGCGAATACGCTGGAAAACACAGCGATAAGTGTTTCACGGCGTTGCCCGGAGGCTCGCCTGCGGCTCGCTGCGCGCACCGGCTTCGCCGGCGCTTGCGCGAAGCAGCGCCGCGGCGCGATCGCGGAGTTCGCCGCGCATGTTCTGGTAGTCCTCGTCGGAGACCTTCGCGGTTTCGTGGTCGTGCTCGAGGTCGCGCAGCGAGGCGTAGACGGCCTCGCGCTCGTGTCGCGCCGCGTCTTGTGTTTCCGCAGCGTCGTCCTGTGACAGGGATCGGCGTGGC
>JANNGQ010000532.1:0-1738 GCA_031403975.1 Planctomycetota bacterium | reverse complement strand
CTGCCCCACGATAAAGACAAAGCAGGCTGGAAGCCTGCCCCACGATAAAGACAAAGCAGGCTGGAAGCCTGCCCCACGATAAAACCGACAGTCCCCGAACCCGGTGGCGTTGAGTACTGTTAAAACACTCCAGCGTCCTTCAGATTCTCCATCCTGCTATGACCGCCGCCAAAAGCGATCCATCAGATCTGTCTGCTATTCCGGTGCGAGTGTTGATCGTTGACGATGACGAAGGCCACGCGCAGGCGGTTGCCGACAGTCTGGCGAGGATCAACTGCTTCTGCCGGGTCGCCGCGTCAGGCGAACGTGGGGCGCAGCTGATTGCCGCCGAATCGTGGGACGTGATTGTGACCGATCTGCGGATGGGTGAAGTCGACGGACTGGAGATACTGCGGCAGGCCAAGGAAGAACTTCCGGAAGCCGAAGTCATTGTGCTCACCGGCCACGGATCGATCGCCTCAGCCGTGACCGCGATGCAGCACGGGGCTTACACGTATCTGACGAAACCGCTGGATATCAGCGAACTGCGTTCAGCCGTGGAAAAGGCCTCGGCCCGACTGCGCCTGATCCGCAGGAACGCCGAACTGCGACGGTCGCTCGATGAGCGCTTCGGATTCGAAGGCGTGATTGGCAGCAGTCCCCAGATGCACGGCATCGTGGAGATCCTGAAAAACGTCGCACCCACCGACAGCACAGTACTGATTCAGGGAGAAAACGGAACCGGGAAGGAACTGGTCGCAAGGGCGCTGCACCAGAACAGTCCCCGCAAGAACAAACCGTTCGTTCCGCTGAACATCTCGGCGCTGCCGGGCAGCATTCTGGAAAGCGAACTGTTCGGACACGAAGCAGGATCGTTTACCGGTGCCATCGGTCGGCGGATCGGCAAGTTTGAATACGCCAACGGTGGTACGCTGTTTCTGGATGAAGTCGGCGAGATGCCGATGGATACTCAGGTGAAACTGCTGCGTGTTCTTGAAGAACGCAACATCACACGCCTGGGAGCGAACGACGAACTGAATATCAACGTGCGGCTGGTAGCGGCGACAAATGCCGATCTTCAGAAACTGGTCACAGATGGAAAATTCCGCGAGGACCTTTACTACCGAATCAACGTCGTGTCGATTTTCCTGCCGCCGCTGCGGGATCGTTCGGGCGATATTCCGTTGCTCATGGAACACTTTCTGCGAGATCTCTCGAAGCGGTTTAATCGTGAAGTTCAGGGGTTCTCCCGGACAGCCAGAAAAGCCCTGCTGGCCTATCACTGGCCGGGGAATATCCGCCAACTTCGCAACACCATCGAACGGATGCTCGTCCTGGACAATGACGGAGTTCTGGACATCGACGGATTGCCGCCGGAAATTGCGGTCCTCGTGAAAGATCAGCTTTCAGACACGGAGTCAGATACTCCCTCGGGTGCCGATTCACTGATCGGCAAACCGATGAACGATGTCGAAAAATACTACATCCAGCGAGCCCTGGATCTCACAGACGGCAACCGCGAAGAAGCCTCCCGCATGCTGGAAATCGGCGAGCGCACGCTGTACAGGAAAATCAAGGAATACGATCTCCGGAAGTGACGACATCGCTGCGGAGACCTTCCCGTGTTTTCAGCGGAATGGCGCTAGCCACCGGTGTCGTGACGGCGTTGTCAAACAACGAACCGGCGGCTAGCGCCGTGCCGCTCAGGGGTCTGGCGGAATACCCCGACGCCTCCTGCAACTCTGCCTGCGATCGCATG
>JANNGQ010000531.1:0-2431 GCA_031403975.1 Planctomycetota bacterium | reverse complement strand
TTCGAGGCGACGGAGTTTACGGGAGCACTCCCGCCGGACCCTCACAAACTCGAAGTCCCCGACGGCTGGGGCACATGGGCCATCGTCTGCCGGCCGAGCGACGGATTCTTCTACCTGCTGCACAAAGGCAGCGTGCGGAAGATTGACTACAGGGACCCGCGGAAAGTCACCGACACGCCCGTGAATGACCTGCCCGCCGAGTTCCGCGACGAAGTGAAGCGCCAGCTCGACATCGCCGGAGTCTCCGACGCGCAGCAGGCGGAGGTTTTTGAAAAGCCCGCGGCTCCGGCGGCAACCCCCACCCCGAAGACAGGCGCAAACGAACCGGCCAAGGACGAAGCTCCGCTCAAGCCAGCGCACGAATACGCACAATCATTGTTTCGAAAGTGGCAGGCCAGTGCTCGAACGGATGGCAAAATCCCGGGCGCTCTGATCGGGCATGTCGCGAAGACTCTGGATGATTTCGTAAAGCAATACCCCGATCACGAAGCGACACCAAAGCTGGCGGCGCTGCGTCCGAAATTCGATCCATCGCATGACTGGGAGCCTGCAGACGTCGTCGCCTTGCTCGATGAAGTCACGTCGATCTCCACCGCTCCCGTGAGCTGGGCGGACACTCCGATGGAATCGTCGGAGCTGTGGACGGTTCGGCAAGGCGAAGCACTGCCGATTGAATTGAAAAGCGCCGCATGGGGCGAACCAGCACCGAACGGACTGCGTGCGGCGTGGTTGCTGATTCCGCGAGCCGAACAGTATCCGCTGGGATCGGTACTGAAGGCCCGAGTGCTTTTCAGTAATACCGGCACGAAACCGGTCGTCTTCAAAACGGAGACATGGCATCAGGACGATCGTCACTCCGCGCGTGATGCCAATGGCAGTGCCATCAACGTCGGGAGCACTTGGTACACAGGCATCACGCCGATGGCATCGTATCGTCTCGAGCCTGGCGAATATGTCGAGGTGCCCGGCCATGGCATCGCGATCGGTGCAGGCGAATATGTTGAGGAGCGCAGCACCGGCAGCGTCGGCGCCTGGATCGAAGCGAAGGAAGGCGATGAGGTGCGATTTTCCTCGTCCGTGGACGCCAGTCGAGAGGGATGGACTGGACTGGATGATCCTAAGGACCCGGTGGAGTTATGGAAACTTGTCGTGCGGAAGCGGGTCGAACGCGAAGCGCCACTGCCGTCGACGGCTGCCGACCGTGAACTGCTTCTCCGCAGAGTCACGCGGGGGCTCTTCGGAGAATCACCGACATCCGAGGAACTTGCTTCATTCATCGCCGACAATGCTGCTGACCCTCTGGAAACACTGGTGACTTACCTCCAGGCAAGACCTCGCATTGAACCCTTCGTCGGAAAACTTCCGACCGGTGAAATCATGTTCCGAGTCATCGCGGCAGACCCGAACGCAGCGAAAGCACCGCGAACAGCGAACAGCCCCGGTCGTTATGTGCTCGGCGATCAAGCGCACCTCCTGCTGGTGAGCCAGCTCACGGAAGGAGACCGCCGCACAAACAAGGCGACGATCGCGTTCATTTCGCCCGATCCGAGAGTCAACTCACCCCACCAGCCTCACGAAATCGCACTGCCCGACGGAATTGGCACATATGCGTTCGCCTGGGACCGCGGCACAGGAGTCGTGTGGCTGATCGAGAAAGGCGTCGTGCGGAGCTATGACTTCACGAATCCATCGCAGGTGCAGGAACTGCGCATGGTGCCCGGGAGTCTCAGCAACGTACCCGAGCATCTGCAGGAGCCGCTGAAGGAGGCTACAGGATTCCTGAACCTGTCGGGGGAGCCGCGAAGAATCCAGGTGCTCGTTCCTGAGAAGCAGTTTCAGAATGCTCCCGGGACAAACGCCCTTCAGGTCACCTGGGATGATATCGATTTGCGCAGGATTCTGAACATTGAATCCGTGCCGACAGATGCCGCTGAACATTTTCCTGGATGGCTCAAAGCATTGGATGGGAAACCGGTTCGAGTTCGTGGTTATATGTTCCCGACGTATGATGCCACTGGGCTGACAACATTTGCGCTGGTGCGACAACTCAACATCATGAGTTTCACGAGGCACCCACGACTCGACGAATCGATTGTTGTTACGCTCGCAGATGGCGTCACAACGGACTACATCGAAGTTCGGCACTTCAATGTCGAAGGAGTCTTCCGTATTAATCCCAAGGACGATGAGAGCGCACTAGTCGGGCTCTACCGCATTGAGGACGCTCGAATCGTCCCCGACCCCGAATGAGCCTCTGCGCCTTGAAGACGCCCGCCAACGTAGCCGTCTCGCTCCGCCGAGACGAGCCTTTATGAACACGTGTGCCCATCCATAGCATGTTGCTATTTCGAATCATGCGGCAGGTGTCTGGAACATGGACGCCGTGGTTCCTGACGGGATGCTCCTTGGGGAAAGCTCATCACGCGGAGCG
>JANNGQ010000530.1:0-5245 GCA_031403975.1 Planctomycetota bacterium | reverse complement strand
GCTCTGGTGCACCTTGCAGATAGTCATCGTCATCGATAAAGGCATTGCCCCCTTCGATCCACACTGAGACATCGGGCTGTGGCTCGTTGTCCAGGTCAAGGCGCAAGGTCGCATTGTCCAGTAAATCAATGCCTGGCGTTGCCGCCAAATAATTACCAAGCCAGGTAATAATTCTGCCATGAGGTCGACCATGCCGACGCGCGCGAACTGGAGAAGCCATGTAGACAATTCCTTCAATGAGTTCAGCTTTTTTGATTTCCGGGGATGCGGCATAACGACGCTCGAATTCGCTACGGCTTAGGTCGTTTAACGGCAAGCCGCTGGCGACGGTGTGGCGTTGCGATGGCCGGGACTTTGGCTGATGGACGGACAAGAACGAAGCCGTCGCCTGCGGCTTGCCGTTAAACGAACAAACGTCTGATCAGTGCCTCTCGGCAAGTCCATTGACGACTCTGTTACTCACTCTCAATCCTCAATCCTCATACTCGATCCTGAATCCTATGGGCCTCTTCGACCGACTCAAACAGGGCCTTGCCAAGACCAAGCAGATTCTGAGAACGGATGTTCGCGACCTGTTCAGATCCGGGCAGATACTCGACGACCAGCTGCTGCAGGAATTTGAGGCGAGGTTGATCCGGACCGATATGGGCGTTGCGTCTTCAGCCCGCATCGTGGACCGTATCCGCGCGGATCACGGCGGTCGCACGGTTGATGTGGATGCGATCTGGAAGACCGTTCATGACGAGATGGTGGAACTGCTGAAGGGCCACGATTCCGTTCGCTGGGATCTGAGCAATCCACTTTCACCCATTGCCAAAGCCGCCTCAGGTCCGACCATCATTCTGGTTGCGGGCGTCAACGGTGTCGGCAAGACGACATCGATTGCGAAGCTGGCCAATCTGCTGCAGAAGAACGGCCATAAGGTCGTGCTGGCCGCCGGTGATACATTCCGCGCGGCCGCAGTTGAGCAACTGACGCTCTGGAGCCAGCGACTCGGCTGCACGATCGTCCGAAAAGAAAGCAACTCGGACCCCGCGGCGGTGGCGTTTGAAGGACTCCAGAAGACGATTGAGATCGGGGCCGACTATCTGATTGTCGATACAGCCGGTCGTTTGCAGACTCAGAAGAATCTGATGGACGAACTGGAGAAAATCCGCCGCGTGATGCGCAAGATCATCCCCGAGGCGCCGCACGAAAGTCTGCTGGTATTGGACGCAACAACCGGTCAAAACGGCTTGAGCCAGGCTAAGAGTTTTTCCCAGGCGATCGGCTGCACCGGTCTGATCCTCGCCAAACTGGACGGCACAGCTCGCGGCGGAGTTGTCGTGGCCATCCGCCAGGAAATGGGATTCCCGGTCAAGTACATCGGGGTCGGAGAACAGCTCGACGATCTGGAGCTCTTCGACCCTGACGGTTTCGTCGATGCACTGTTTGCGAAATGACGACGATCCGTCATTCCTCAAGCCGGTGCGCTGGCGAAACTCCTTCGACGGAATCGTCCGATGGCGACAAAGGCAATGATGAGCAGCAGCTGAATCGTGATGAATATGACGAGCGCCTTCAGTCGGCCTTCGGTGAAACCGTACTCATGCAGCCCGGCTCCCAGTTCATTGACGCCGAACCACGACCACGACGTCACAATGTTCCCCATCATCGCCAGAACGCTGGTGCCATAATCACCGACCATTTTTCCCCATCGGGCATGAAGAATGAGTGCGTTCCAGAGCACGATCATCATGGCTCCGTTTTCTTTCGGGTCCCAGCCCCAGAAGCGACCCCAGGAATCATCGGCCCACAACCCGCCGAGCACCGTTCCCACCAGACTGAAGAACACGGCGAAGCAAAGCGTTCCGTAGACCAGCTTGCCAAAGAGCTTCATATAGCTGGTGAATTCCGCATGTTGCTGTTTCTGATGCGACAGCGGCCGGCCAAGCACCGACTGAATACAGTAAAACAAACCGATGACGCCGGCCAGAAATGTTGCGGCGTATCCAAGCGTTATGCACACCACATGAGTGGCCAGCCAGAATGTCGTGTCCAGAACAGCCTGCATCACTCCGAACGTATCGCCTTCGCCCCGAGCGAGATAATGTGCAATCACGAGAGTCCCTGCTCCGACGGATGATCCCAGCACGTTCCCGATTCCGTTCTTCAGAAACAGTTCCACGATGAAAGCAGCAACGACCACAGCCCAGCCGATGAAAATCGCTGACGAATACAGGCTTGTGACCGGCGGCCGGCCGGAAATCTCCATTCTCAATACCAGTGCCACGGAATGCACAGCAAAGGCCAGCACCATCAACAGCAGCGATGTTCGCCGCAGCGTGTTTCCGGCAAACAGCCAGCCCGCGAATGAGAGCAAGATTACCGGCAGATAGATGCAGATCGCTTTGTAAAACGGTTCGAAGTAGTTGAACCATGCTTCCAGTTTCACGGTCTCCATGTGGACGTGCGGAATCTCAGCGGATGCCAGCAGAGTCTGATAATCGGTCACCGCCGTGTTGAACTCTGGCGCATTGCCTGACTGCCACGACTGCAGAATCGACATCATGGCGGCAGCGTTACCGTCAAACGTTCCGGAACAGTCGCCGCCGGGCAGCAGGTGTCCCGCCCGCTTCTGCAGATAGTTCCACGCGATTCGGGCGCTCTCTTCCGTGAGGGCTTGTGCCATCGCGTCGCTGTCCTCACGGTCAATTCCCTGAAGGCGGCTGGTAACGGCCTGAAATTCCGCATCGTCGGGTGACCCCTGCATCAGCACGGACAACACAACCGCCAATTCGGACGCGACGACGCGGCGTCCGATCCTGAGTGCCATTTCTTCTGTCACGGAGTCAGCAATCTGTTCTGGCGTCTGTTCCGCCGGAGCCGCTCCGATCAGATCCAGAACTCGTCCCAGGAAGACATCCTCATCCGAAAGTTGCTCCGAACCGAGTCTGGCTTTGCTTCGCACGGCCTCTGCCAGGGCAATTGCCGATTCTGGTTTTTCAAGCTCCGGCGAAGTCACCTGATTCTTCAGAATCTCATAGGAGTTCAGCAGTGAACTCATGACTCTGTCCCTCGGTGCAAGCTGCTTCGGGATCTCGTCGCGGAGGGCAGCCAGCAGTTCATCGATCGACGTGATCTCCCGCTGCTTCAGCTGCCGGTTCAGATGCAGCAGTGGGACAGCGGCGACCATTGTTTCCCACGACGGCTGCTCTTCTGCAGAGCCCGTTGGTACGGCCATTACCGCTGGTTCGCCTTCCAGTCGCTTGAGGATGTCCCAGGACTCCACAAGGAATCCGGCCAGGTTGCCGCGTTCCGGATCGCCCGAACGTTCCATGTTGAAAACTTCGGCCAGCGTCGAGACTCGCCGAAGTGATTCCAGCAGCGACATCACTTTGCGTTCTCGCGAGGTCAGGGAGTTTTCCTGCTTCTCTGTCTGCTTCTTGCGGGCACTTTCTGCATCGTCTTCGAGCTCTCGAAAATTCTCCTGAATCTCTGTCAGGGAGTACGTCAGCCCGTGGCGTTTCTCCAGACCGAGCAGCGAAAGAACTTCAGCATCATCGATGCGGATCACGCGATGTCGAGCTGCGATTGCAGGCCTGGTGATGACATCAAAAAACCAATGCACGGCGGGTCGCTTACGGACCATCAGCGGACGCATCCTGGCGTCGACAGCATCCTCGCCGGAGGTCGTCAGCCGTGCCATTTTCTCGATCCACTCGGGATACGACCCTTCAAATTTTGTCAGCGGCTCACTGGAGACTGTCGGCCAGGCTTTGGAAAATGCCGCGAGAATCTCTTCACGCTGTGCGGGATCGCTGAGTTCCGACGCTTCCAGCTCCCCTTCAAACGTCGACTTGTGAGACGTCATCAGCAGCAGGGTCCTGGCGACCGAATCGATCGGCTGCGGCCGACCGCTCCATGCAATCGGCAACTGTGCGGCGCCGTAAAGATTCATCGATTCAGGTTTGGCCTTTGGAGTCCGCATCCCGCTGGCAAGCCAGGCCACACAGATCAGCGTCACGAAGACCGGGATTCGGAATGCCGCGATCCAAGAACGACGATCGGTTCCTGACAACAGACCCGACTCTTCAGCGGTTGTCGGCAGAGCCGGTGCGAATCCCGGTCGCGACGACAGTGAAGCCGGTGACGACGCCGGTCGCAGCACGTGGTCCGCAATCCGGTTCACGTCTGCAGAGGTCGATGCAGTCGAAAATGCCTTTGTTCCTGACTCCGTCCGTTGAGTCCGGTCAAGAAACCTGAACAGTGTCTGCCCGAACTGCGCGAACATGCCGAAGGACACCATCATGCAGGCGATGTAAGGGAGCATCCAGCCAGTGTTCTTCACGACTGAGATTGTGGATGCTTCTTTTCCGTCACTCAGAGGAATAAAGCCTGTCTGATAAAATGTTTCGCCCCTGTATCGCAGCGGGTTATTCATCCAGATTTCATACCGGTCCGTGGTCGCACTCTTCGTATCGCAGATTTCGATGATCGAGCGATAGTCCCGCGGCGTTGCTGTCCCGACATAATTCGTCCGGCTGACGTCCAGCAGTTTGACGTCATAGTCCTTGTAATTCCGCTGAAATCGAAGATACAGGTGGTAGTCGGTCCCGTCGACCGTCGCCGTTTCTGCCAAAGGCCGGCTCTGCAGCTCGCTGACGATTTGAGAGATCAGCAGAGACTTCAGAGTCTCACCGGACTTCCGTTTGATGAGGTCGATATAAACAGAACTCTCGTCGTTGGCGTCATCCATGCCGTCGACGGGGTCGAGGTATTCCGGGGCCGCAAACGAACCGAGTCCGCTGTCCGTCTGCTGTGCGTCGTCCGGCAACAGACTTCTCAGCCGGCTGTTCCTGTAAAAGCGCCGAACTGCGATGTCAAATGGCAGCGCCGGAACGCTGATAATCTGAGCCGGATCGAGCGGCCCGACCGAATCGCCGCGATCCTCAGCGGCCTCGGCAGCGTCTGTAAGCGCGGCTTCCGGGATCACGACCACATTGTCTTTGCCATCGGATTTCTGAGTGATAATCGCCAGTTCTCGTTCGCGGATGTCGCGCACGAAAACGGATGATTCCCCTTCAGTCAGGGACAGCATGTTCTCCTTGGCCAGCAGTCCCACCTGCAGTTCGCTGACCATCAGCATCGCAACGCCGAAGTGCAGCAATGCAATCCCTCCACGCTTGTCGAACAGCATCAGGCAGCCCAACAGGAGCACCAGCGAGCATGCGGATCCCTTCAGCAGCTGCCAGAGAATCCGCAT
>JANNGQ010000529.1:0-4302 GCA_031403975.1 Planctomycetota bacterium | reverse complement strand
TTTCAAAAAGCCGCGGTTCCGCGCCCCGCCAACGATGCACGGCCTGTTTGACGTCGCCGACCACGAGGAGCGTACGGGCGTTCTCCGAATCCTGTTGAACCTCCTGGAGCAAGCCTGAGATGACGTTCCACTGCGCCATGCTCGTGTCTTGAAATTCGTCGAGCATCCAGTGGTCGAACCATTGGTCGAGACGTAGCCGATGTTGCCAAGCGAAATATCTTGGAGGAGCAGGGTCAGGTCGGCAAATTGCACGAGGCCCGTTTGCCGCACCATCCGGTTGTAGTGATCCTCATACGTGTCGAGCACCTTCCAGACTCCCTCCGTCTGCAATTGTGCGTGAAAGATTTGCAGCCCAATACTTCCACCCAAAAGCGCATAGAGCGACTCGGCTGCATTTCCGGATAGCACCAAGGGATCCTTGGCATTGCCGAATCTGAATTCAACGTGCCCGTCCCGGAGCGCCGCAATATTTTGAAGCACTGTCGTCAGGTTCGGATGCCGGCTCAGAAACTCGACATCGGCATTGGTCAGATAGTTGCCGTGCACGACAAGAGCCCGACAGGCTCGACTGAGTTCCCGCAGGATATCCAGCACACAGCGACCTCCGGGAAATGTCGCGGTGTCAAACAGTCCGAGGCTGTTCAGGAATTCGACGAAACGGCCTCGACCGTGAGTCAGCAGTTCAATCTCGTCAGTTGTCTCGGCAACGTGCATTGCGACAGGAGCCTGGTGCTTTTCTGCCAGACTCAGAATCCCGTTCAGCAGGTCCGGGTGAACGGTATACGGCGCATGCGGGCTGAGTCCGCTTGTGATTCCGGGTTTTGACTCGCGGGACAGATGCTGCTCGGCGGAAAGCAACTGTTCGCGAACGCGATCGGGCGTCAGGCCAATGGATTCGCGAAACGCGACAATGCGATCGGGACGGTCTGCAAACCGGTCAAGTCCATCGTCCGTACAGATTTCGCCCAGCAGACGCACACCACTCGCCTGTGATTCATGGAGCCCCCGCCCGATGGATTCGACACTGGCCGTGGCAGGGTCTGCTCGCGAAAGCATCACGGTCCTGATCCACTGCTGGAAAGGTCGCGCGGGCTGGAGCGGCTCGGCCAGGTGAGAGAATTCCAGATGAGTATGAACATTGACCAGCGGTGGAAGCAGAACCAGCGGAAGCACGTCAGCGGACTCGCTGTCCGACAACGGACGAATATCAGTGATGATGCCGTCCCGGTCCGTGATTGCGGCATTCGCAACTGGCTCACATCCGGGATTCAGCAGCCAACGGACTTTCAACGTGCGGACAGAACCTGCATGGTTCTTCCAGCGCTGGAGATCATTGGGGATATCCGGGATCATTGCTCCAGACTGACCCGGCAAGCGAAAGGTGTCAACCGTTCGGCGCTGGAACAGAATGTTGTCGGTTCGTCATTATGCCGCTCTGCGGTCCTGGGACCTCGTAGTATCCGGTGTACGAACCGGAAAGACGGGCATTGGAGTCCGGTAAGTTTTCGCAGAGCCCCGTCCGGCGGGTCCAAAACGGTAGCTGAGCAGGGCGATCAGTCCGCAGCCTGAGAGCGCGACAAAGCAGCCGATGACGGCCATCTGATCATCCGAGAACAAACTGGAGAGGTCCATTCGAGATCCTGTCGGCTGCTGCCAAAAAATGTCTGCTGATCGGCAATTCCTGCTCCTCAGTTTTCGACACGTTCACCGGACCGTCTTCAGACGCGCAACGGCATCACCTCTGAGTTCTCGCTGCTTCGTCCTGATCTGAGGAGATTTCCCGATGCGGCAGTCTGGGCGATGTTTTCCGTAGCCGGGGTCGTGAGACCTCGGACGTGTCCGCTTCCGTCCGGATTCTCAAGAGCACGGCCACAAAAGCCGTCATGGCCCCTCCGGGTCGTCCAGAACAGGCAAGTCAGGAAGACCCTGCGGCTGACGAAAAGGCTACCGGTCAAAAGCGACTCTGATCTTTGAATCGAACGGCAGACTTATCCGGCAAATGACGATTCCTGCGATCAGGCGATTTCTCCAGGGCAGTCCGTTGCGCGGCTGCCTGTTGTCCGGCGAGGATGAGACAATGAAGCGACGACTGCAGAGGCAGGGCCTCGACATACGTCATCGTCGCGTCCGGAAGACCTATTGCCGGATGGGCGAACCCGGGATAACACCAGCTGGGCATCGAGGCATCGCACTTCTGGTCGCGGCTCCGCTGATTCCGGTCCTGATTCTGCTGATCATCACCGTGTCGCTGGTCGTCGGATGCTCGGACCAGAAATCGCAGGCCGTGTCCCTTGTGCGAGTTGCCCTGCAGCACCGGGAATCCAACCGGCACTCGGAGGCCATTCAGGTGCTGAATCGGGCCATCGCGCTCGATCCGAAACTCAGTGAAGCAAGGTATCTGCGCGGTCTGAGTCATGCGGAACTGAAACAGCAGCGAGAATCGGTGACCGACCTTTCCGCAGCAATCCGCATCCGGCCGGGCTGGGATGAGGCCTGGTGGGCATTGGGTACCGCGCAGCGAACGACCGGTGAAACGGCGCTGGCCATTAAATCGTATACAGAGGCCGTGCGTCTGACTCCGACGTTCGTGGCGGCGCTGTTCGACCGCGCCTGCGCTTACGACGAATTCGGTGATGCGGAAAAGTCATTGCAGGATCTTGAGTCAGTGCTTCTGCTGGACCCGGATCACAACGAGGCGCTGCTGCGAAGGGCGACAGCCCTCGCGGGATCCAGGCACGATGAAGCGATCAAGGATCTCAGCCGCATCCTCAGCCGCGATCGTGGAAACGCCGCCGCCTGGTTGCTGCGGGGTCTGTGCTGGCATCGGTCGGGAGACACGGATCGAGCGCTGGCGGATCTGAACATCGCCTGCCGGATGCGTGCGGACGACTGCCAGCCGTGGCTGGAACGAGGTCGCGTATTGCGTCAGTCGGGCCGGTTCAGCGATGCTGTGAGCGATCTGTCCATGGCCGTGCAGCTGGGACCGGCCAACGCAGAATGTCTTTACGAATTGTCGCGGGCGTTCGCCGACGCGGGGAACGAGGCGGCTGCCCTGGCCAATCTGAATCAAGCTCTGTCCGTCGACACGACTCATCCGGAAGCACTTCAACTACGGGCTGAGATGTTCTCAGCGATGCATCGAGACGACGAGGCCGTTGCTGACTACACCCGGCTGATTTCTCTCGGCGCGAAACCAGAGCTGATGCTGCAGCGTGCCCGACTGCATTTCGAAGCCGAACGCTGGGAGGAAGCGCTTGCCGATTTTACGACGGTGCTGGAAATGACTCCGGAATCGGCAGAAGCACTGGCAAACCGGGCAGCCGTGTATGACCAAACCGGAAGGCCCGCACTCGCCGTCGCTGATCTTACGACCGTTCTTCGTCGTGATCCTTCACAGGGCGAACTGCTGCGGCGCCGGTCAGAGCTGTTCACTGAGCTGGGTGAATCCGATGCGGCGCTGGCCGACATGCTGCGATTCGCGGACACAGTTCAATTCGCAGAACGGAATCCGGAGGACGAGGCGACAGTCCTTGATGCAGCCGTGTTGATCAACCGGACAAACGGCACGGGCAAGGCACTCGAGTTCCTGAATCGCGCCGCTGACGACACAAACGACCGGCTTCCTTCGCCACTCATGCTGTTGCGAAGCGAGTTTCGGCTGCAGTGCGGAGATCCCGACGGTGCTGAAAGGGATCTCGATGGCCTGAACGAAATCGATGCGGCCTCCATCCGAGCCCTCGCTGTGAAAGCCGGCGTTGCCGTGCATCGCAGTCAGGACTCGCTCGCTGTCGAGCTGCTGGATGCCGTGTCCGAAGCTGAGCAGACCCCGGAACTGCTGATGCTGCGCGGTGCTGCCAGATCACGGGCGGGGCTGCCGGAGGCCGCCGCCGCGGACTTCTCCACGATCCTGAAAACCCGGCCCGACGACATCACAGCACTGCTGGCACGGGCATCGGCCTTTGCGGTGCTGCAGAACTGGAAGAGGGCTCTTGCCGATGCGCAGTCCGTTCTGAAAATGCCGGTCGATCGGTTGGCACGTTTCGAATCGCAGGCAGAGGAGGCTCTCAGAATTCGTGCCGTGAGTTTGTTTCATCTGGGTCGATTCGACGATGCGATCGCTGATCTGAACAGTCCCGGAATCATGAATCACGATTCCCTGAATCTGCTCTGGGTGCGTTGCCAGTGCCTGTACGAACTCGATCAGGATTTTCTCGCCATGGCGGAGCTGGAACGGCTCCTTGACACAGCTCCGGACCACGAAGCGGCCCGGCTCCTGCGAGCCAGGCTGGCGGATGAGCAGGG
>JANNGQ010000528.1:0-2207 GCA_031403975.1 Planctomycetota bacterium | reverse complement strand
TCGCTTTCGACGCATTCAGTACGGTTGCCGGCTGCAGCTGCAGCAGACTTCGATCGGCGTCGCGGTTCATCTGTCCCTGAAGTGCAATCTGGATCAATCCGTCGCGGGCATCGGTGAGTTGAATGCTGAGAGTTCTGATGTCGGCATTCGCGTCTTCACCATCGATGAAATACCAGTCCTTCAGATTCGTTGCTGAGACATCCAGAGCCAGATAACTCTTCGGCACCGCGATGTCGATCCGTGAACGAGGAGCCCCGGTGACACTCAGAGTGATCCGGCTGCTCCAGAGCTGCCGCTGTTCTTCCAGTCTCACTGCATGGAACGACTGCGCTGTCATTTCGTCGCGGGTCGGCGTCACTTTCACCGCGACGGACGACGGGTGACGAGTGTACCGCCAGGCGAGCATCGGTCGACCAGGCAGTGCGTCTCCTTCCGGAGCCGGTGCATCGTTCGGATTGATCTGCGTCACTCCGGACAGTGCGTCGGACCTTACCTGAAACTGGGAACCCGTCAGCAGCGTGACCGTACCCAGATCACGGCTGGCTCCTCGGACGATCGGGATCGGCACTGGCAGAGACGCCAGAGCTTCCGTGGACGGAGCCGGGGCGTAGAGAGTCAGAGTCACCGTCGTTGCATCGCCGACTGATCGGCGGAACTGCAGTCTGACCGATCGAGTTGCGTCGGTACTTTGAGCCGCCCAGCCGGCGATGTCTTCGCCGGTGACCGACTGGACTGAGTAGCCTTCCGGGATCGTGACCTCCAGTTCCGAAATCTCGCCCTGACGGCATGTCACAGCCACGGTGGTCCGCAGCACGATGCCGGAATCCTGCAGTGCCATCGCCGAAGCGACGTTCGAATGAAACACGACATCGCCGGCTCCCTTCTGAACGGTCGGCAGCCATTGCAGGCGAAGAGTCGACAACTGTGCGATCGGCAGGATGACCGTGCGGCCTTCGCGGCGATAAACGTTGGTGCGTCCGTTGACTTTGGCATCGAGCCCGTCGGCTGGAAGCGTCCATTCGAGAGTTCCTGACGCTGGATTTCGCAGCGGGAAATCGGCTCGTCCGAGTTCGCCTTCGACGAGCGCTGAAATATCAAATGTCAAATCGACAATGTGAAATCCTTTGCCCGCGACCTGGACGGCGTAGGCCGGACCTTCGACAACAGGGATTGCACTGTTGCTGTTCTGTAGCGGAACTCGTGAGAGTTCCGACTGAAGTCTCACGACTTCGGCTGCAGAATTCTGTTGTATGATCTGCTGGTTCGCAAAATTCGGCAGTTCGGTTCCCTGAACTCCGATGACAAGCGGCTGCACGGTGCCGTCCTGACCGTCGACCTTCAGCGTTCGGATCGCAACCGGCCCGATCGGAAGAGGCACACTCACGGACTGTTCGGAATCAGTCCACACGACGAAGCGACCGTCGACGCTCAGGATGTGTTTTGCAGCATCGACCGGCGTCAAAGCGCCTGTCTTGAAGAACGAAGCCACAACAGTGGACCCCAGCGGCCCGACCGTCTGCGACTTCAACGCATCCGGATACGCCTGCTGGTAGATCTTCAAAAAATCATCATGCCGGATAAAGACTCGTTCGGCCCGCAATGCTGGCTCGTCCGGCGAATACGGGACCACAATATCCGGTAGCTTGGGGCCATCTGCCCCGAGCACTTCATTCTCCTGCCCGCCGGCCATTGCCGCCTCTGCGGTCAATCCAATCGCCAGCAACACAAGTGACGCCGGCGTTACGGACTGCAGTGGCTTACCCGTCCACGCCTTCAGCGGCTTCACAACACATGTGAGGCCGGAACACATCGCGGAAACCATCGCGATCAGCATGCTTACGACTGAACCGATTGCGATTCCGTCGAGCACGCTCTGCCATTCATTCGACAGCAACGGCAGCAGAGCCACAGCGACAAGCAGCAGCACGATCGCCACGGTCAGTTTCCACAGCAACGGAGCACAGCGCCCTCGCCACGCCAGCAGGATGACCGTCAACGCCGCCACCAGCCGAATCGCCGTGATCTGACCTCGCCGCTGCACAACAAGACTCAGCACTGACGGCTGCTTTACAGCATCGGCGACGGAGACAAACTCCCGCGCCTGATAGTCAGCCGGTACGTCGAGGTTCACGTTCACGGACAGCCGGGCGCTGCCTCGCTGCTGCTTTTCGAACATGTTCTGATCGGATGGTGGATCCACGCTATAG
>JANNGQ010000527.1:0-5270 GCA_031403975.1 Planctomycetota bacterium | reverse complement strand
AGCGCTGCCGCTGCCCGATGATGTCATCATCCTCAAACTCGACCTCAACGGGCTTACATTCCGGGAGTTCCAACAAAGATTGAATAACGTCAATTTTAGCGAGAAGATTCTGGATCGCCGGATTATCACCACGGGAAGGTGAGTATCCTATAGATCTCGCCGCCCGGCCGAGCTCAATCAGGTCGCGAAGCTGTTTGTTCAGCCGCTTAAGTTCATCCATAAGTTCGTTGATAGTCGTTCGTCTGCAGTCGTAAAGCCCGGTCGGATCAATAGAAGTCAGTGGATTCCCGCCCACATATGTGTACAAGTTAATCTGTCCACCGCCGAGTCGCAGCGGATCCTGGCTGAGGAATCGTCCAGCGCCGGGCGAATAGAACCGAGCCCTCATGAAAGTCAGGCCGTTGTCTTCCGCCATAACGCCGAACTGGCCGACGAACGTAAAGGGATTGGGAGTGGTCTCAGCGGCACTCAGACGTTCGCCAAACGGCAGATAGCCGTAACTGTTGAGCACGGTTCCCGCCGGGCCGGTCAATTGGGCCGTGTTGCCGTTGGCATCGTAGCCATAGTAGGCGGCGGCACCGCCCGCGTCGACGCGACTGGCCAGTCCCAGGGCGTGCGTATAATTGGCCACGAGGTTGCCGCCGACATATTCTCCGATCACGTCGCCCAGCCCGGTCGGGTCGATCAGGTATTCAGTGCGTTGCCCGTCGATGATCGCCGCCGTGCGGTTGCCGAACACGTCGTATTCGTATTGCCAGAGGCCCTGCGGCGTCTGAACGCGGGTCAGGCGGTTCTGCAAATTATAGCTGTAGGTCGTGGTGCCGCCGGGAGCGGTCTCCTGGATGAGGTTGCCGTCGAGGTCGTAGCTGAATGTGGTGGAACCGGCGGCCGTATATTGGTTCAGGCTGTTGGCCGAGTAGTTCGTGGTCACGCCGTTGAGCACCGCCCGCACACGGTTGCCGAGGGCGTCGTATTCGTAGTTCAAGTCCTGGTTTGGAATGCCGGCGTTGGTCGAAGTGAACTCGGCGCGGGTGAGTTGGCCGAGCAGATCGTAAGAGTAGGTCCACGTTCCGTCCGGCGTCAGGGCGGCGACGAGGAGGCCGCCGATATCATATGCGTAGCCGAACGCGGCGTTGATCGAGTTGTCCGGAGCGTGATGCGTGATGCTGCCGACTCGGCCAGTCACATCATAATCATAGATCGTGAATGTGCCGTTCCCTTTGTCTTCCCGGCTGAGCCGCCCGGCGGCGTCGTAGCTGTAATTGACGATGAGTGCATTCGCCGCATCGAGCAAGCGCTCCAGACGGCCCGCTGTGTCGTAGACGTAATGCACGACAAAACCCGTGTGGTCTTCCAGTCGCGTCCGCCGGCCGGCCGCATCGTGAGCGTATTGCAGCGAGCGTCCGTTGGGGTATTCGACTCGGGACAGGTGGTCGTCGTCGTAGCTCAATGTCGTCGTGCCGCTGGCGTCGCTCGCCGTCTGGAGTCGGCCCTCCGAGTCGTAGGTGTAGTCCACGACCGTGCCATCCGAGCGCGATTCACGGGTGACTTGTCCGGCGGTGTTGACGGTCTGGTCATTGGTCTGACCGCGGCGATTCGTCTGCACGTCGAGGTTGCCCTGCCCATCGTAGGTGGCTCGTTCGACGCTGTTGTCGGCATAAGTTGTCGCGGTCACGTCGCCAGCCGCGTTATAGATGTAGCGAGTGATACTGCCTCGCGCATCGCTGAACGACGACGGCTGATTGAACGGTCCGCCGGACGTGAACGTCGTGGTCTGGCCGAGTTGATCGGTCACAGTCCGCAGAGCGCTGGTGATTGTCCAGGTTGTGGTCTCAGCAGCCCCCTCGGCATCGGTCTGAGCCACTGGCCGGAACTCAGTGTCGAACTGCGAATTGACGTAGTCGCCGGTGTTGTCTTCGATCCGGGCCGCCTGACCGTTGTGATTGAAGAAGATCTTCGCAAACACGTTGGCCACGTCCGCGATCTTTACAGTGCCGGGATCATCGTATGCGAAGCTCGTGCGGCCGACGTTGGCTCCAGAAAAAGTTGCCGTCAACCGGCCGTGCGTGTCGTACTCGAAGGACTGCGTTACGCCGCTCGGGTCGGTGACGGACGTCAGAGCGTACTCACGAGCAGCACCGTTGCCGGTGCTGTAGGTGTAAGTCACGGTGCCGGCATGGTCGGTTGCGGTGAGCAGGAGACTGTCGGTCGTGTCGTAGCCGAAGGTGGTGATTTCACCGAAGGGATCCATGATGCTCGCGATGTGGCCCGCCGTGTTGTAGTTGATCCCGATCGCAAGGCCGCTCGTGTGGGTCAGACTGGTGAGGCGGTTGTTCGTGTACCCGGCAGTGATTGAGTTGCCGTGAGAGTCGCGGACGAGATCGAGCCGGCCATCGGCCAGGAAGCGCCGGACAAACCCAGTCGTCTCAGTCACCTCATAGGCCCCCCCGGTCACTTTAAGTAACGTGCCCGTGTCACCGGTCTCGCTGAAGTAAGTGTTCGCTCGACGGCTGTCGGGCTGAAATCGCCGCTGCGCGTCGGCAGAAAGACGCACGACGACCGTTCCGTCGATGAGCGTTTCCGCGAATTGTTGCCACGGCGTATTCCATCCCCGTCCGAACGGACCGACGCTGTAACGTTCGGTAATCGTGTTGCCGAACGAGCGGCTGAACATGAGCGGCAGGCCGGGCGAATGGGCATGGGCGTCCACCGCATCTGCAAGCGTTCCCACTGGATCGAGACCGAGCGCCTGTTGCGCCTCGAAACCATACAACTGCTCGACGCTGGAGACCTGTTCGCCCAGCCGGCTGAGGTACATGAAGTTGTTGCTCAGCATGCGGACGTAGTCGCCCCACGTCAGTCCGATCCGGGATTGCAGATTGCCGAACACCGCGGGCCACGCATCTGCCGCGATCCAGTCCGGCCGCAGCTCCGCTTCCAGCGACGGCCAGTCGACAGCGGTTGTGTCGCCCGCCGTGTGGACCCCCAGTTCCAGCTCGACGCCGGCGTCGGACAGATCCCACGGCGCCTGCAGGCCGGCGTAATAGACGGGAATACGGATTCGCTCGCCGGGCTGTAATACACCCGGAGCGGCACCGCTGGCATAGATCTGCACGGAGTTCGCGAAACCATCCGGGATGGCGGATGTCCAGAACCCTTCCGTGACTCGTGACTGGTCCAGTGTGAGCAGAGGGCGGTCGCTGTCGTCCGGATCCGTGGACTTCACGATAAGTACCGGCGAGGCCATCGGCACAGTGCCGGTGTTCTCATACTCGACGTACAGCGTCGCCAGCGCATGTCGGCCAAGTTGCGCAGGCAGGATGAGCTTCGTATCCAGCTGGCTACCCGCCAGCGCACCGATCTGGAAGGCAGCAGGCAGGCTGTGGTTGGAGCCTCCGGGAAGCGTTGCCCGGACGTCGTAGTCGCCCAGAGGAGCTCCCGTCAGATCAAAGGTCGCCGATGCCTGGGTTGTGGAATCGATGCTCACGCGTTGTGCCGGTATCGCCGTACCGCCGCCGGCGGGTACGAGATCAAATTGCATGCCGGGAACAAATCCCAGTCCCGTGATCGTGGGCTGCAACCGCTCCCCGACTCCGCCGTAATTGGGCGACACACCAAGCGTGGCCACCTGCGGAGCCTCGACCAGCAGCGTGAAGTTGCTCGCGCTCGCAACGTGGTCGCCGTAGACCAGAACGTACCAGGTGCCGGGTGCGGCGAAGGGGACTGTCACACGATGGTCGGCCCCGATCGTGTCAAAGCTCGCGCCAAACGTCTGTCGCGTGGGAGGCGCGGCGAGGCGCGCATAGACCTCCGTGCGATCCGTGTCGGTGGCATCGTCAAAGTGAATCAGCAGCGGAGTCCCCTGCGGGACGTCCACTTTGAACAGCTGCACGAAGCCGGCGCCGGACAGAGTACCGTTGTACGCGACGCCGAGGTCCAGCACGGTCTGACTCGTCGCATCCAGACGCATCGTGTAGGCACCGGAACCGGTCAGGTTCCCCGCCGCCTGCAAAACATACGAGCCTGTGGTCGGAAGGTTCACGAAGCCCGAATCGGCATTCAGATCTGTGAAACCGACGAATCCATTGGGGCCGGTCAACCGAAAACGGATGCCGGTCGAAGCAGCACCGACCAGACGGAACTGAACCTGCTGATTGGCGTTCGCCGAAAATGTCCAGCGATCCGTGCTGTAACGGCTTTCCAGGATTCCCGTCACCTGTTGATTCAGGACAAGCGGGCGCGTGTTCGGCGTGGCCTCATAGGCTGACAACAGATAGTTCCCCACGGATGTCGGTTGGGCGGAACTGGCCCGGACACGGATCGTGTAAGTTCCGTCGGCGGGAAACGCAAAGTCGACGAACTGCACAGATTGACCATTGGCGATTCCCGCTGCCGTGCCGATCACGTTGTTTGCCGGATCAAGGATTTCCAGGCGGGCGAAACCGAGCGATGGACTGATGCCGTTGGCCGGGTTCAGGAAAATACTCAGTGCCTGCCCGGCCCGGGCGAAATACGTCCAATTGTCCATTTCTCCTACGGCAGAAATATTTCCGGGGGTCGGCACATTGCGGGTAATGGGGCCTCCATCTGTCGAGCCGGCAGGGACAATGCGCGTGCTGCGATCGGTCCAGTTGCCCTGGAGCAAAATGGTCGCTCCGGGGGCCGTCGAAATGATGGAGTCAATCACGCCCGAAGCACCGCTGGCCGTCGCCACGAGTTGGTGCGTGCCGGTTGTTGCGACGACGACCACACCCCCGCCGAAAGTGAGCTGGCGATTGGCTTCGACATGCAGCGAGCCGGTCGCGCCGGGAAACATCAGCGTGCCGTTGCCGGTGAGCGCTTGATTGCTCCCCTGAAACGTCAGAAAGCTGCCCGCATTCACAATCAGCTGGCCGCCGTTGAGTGTCAGCCCGCCTTTGACGTTGCCATTGATCTCAGCGACGCCAGCAAGTGTGACTCCCTGCAGCGTGCCGAACACCTGGAGCTTTGCCGATCCCGAAGTGCTGATCGTGCCGCCGACGATCGAGCCTCCGGAGTTGACCGTGACATTGTCGGCCAGGGCCAGTGTGCTGCCACTGTTGTCCAGAATCCCTAAGATATTCACTGTCCCGCCCGTGCGGACGAAACTCGGCTGATTCAGGAACCCGGTCGTCAGCGTGGCCACCAGATTCAGCGCGCCGCCCGCGATGCGGAGCGTCCCCGTATTGGTCCAGCTTGCAGAACCCACCAGATTCAAAGTGCTCCCCGTGTTCACGCTGATCGTACCCGTG
>JANNGQ010000526.1:0-2710 GCA_031403975.1 Planctomycetota bacterium | reverse complement strand
AGCAGCTGTTTCGCCTGATCGGTGACTTCCAGCTTGTAACCGTTCTTCTCCAGCTGAGCATTCATGCGATCGAGTTGCAGGTCGACAATTTCACGGATTTCACTGCGACCCAGCGGATGGAAGACGATGACTTCGTCAACGCGGTTCAGGAATTCCGGCAGGAACTCTTTCCGCAGAATCTCCAGCACTCGTTTGTGGATCTCTGATTCCTCTTCGGTGCCTGACATCTCCTGAATCATCTGACTGCCGATGTTCGACGTCATTACGACGATCGTGTTCGTGAAGTTGACCGTGCGGCCCTGGCTATCGGTCAGTCGCCCGTCATCCAGCAACTGCAACAGGATGTTGAACACGTCGCGATGAGCCTTTTCGATCTCGTCCAGCAGAATGACGCAGTACGGATTGCGACGAACGGCCTCCGTCAGTCGTCCGCCTTCTTCGTATCCCACATAGCCGGGAGGTGCGCCGATCAGTCGGGCGACACTGTGGCGTTCCATGAACTCGCTCATGTCGATGCGGATCATGTTGCGTTCGTCGTCAAACAGGAAGCCAGCCAGCGCCTTGCAAAGTTCTGTTTTGCCGACGCCTGTCGGGCCGAGAAACATGAATGAACCGATCGGACGATTCGGATCCTGCATCCCTGAACGGGAGCGTCGGACCGCGTTGGAAACGGCCTCGACCGCCTCGTGCTGGTTGATCATTCGCTTGTGGATTTCGTCTTCCATCCGGAGCAGCTTCTCGCGTTCGCCCTGCAACATCCGCGTGACCGGAATTCCGGTCCACAGACTCACGACGCGCGCAATGTCTTCGTCCGTCACTTCTTCCCGCAGCAGTCGATTATCGGCGTTTGCATCCAGTTCCGCTGACTTCGCTTCCATCAGCTGCAGTTGCCTTTCGGCGTCCTTCAGTTGCTGTTCCGTCTTTTGAGCGTCCACGAAGTCTTCGTTGCGGAGTGTCTGCTGAGCTCTGGCAAACGCCTGCTGAAAACTGGTCCGCAGGCGTTCGATGTCTTCCCTGAGCGGTTTCAGTCCCGACAGCGCCGCCTTTTCGGCTTCCCAGCGTGCTTTGAGCTGATTCGTGGACTCCTCCCTTTCGGCAATCTGTCGCCTGAGATCCTTCAGACGGTCCTGGCTCTCGTCGCTCGTTTCTCGTTCCAATGCCGCTGCTTCGATCTGCATCCGCGTCAGCTGACGGGTCGCTTCATCGATCTCGACTGGCATCGAATCGATCTCCATCCGCAACCGACTGCCGGCTTCGTCGATGAGGTCGATGGCTTTGTCCGGCAGGAATCGGTCGCTGATGTAACGGTCCGACAGAGTTGCCGCAGCAATGATCGCATCATCCGTGATGCGCACGCCGTGATGACTCTCGTAACGATCCTTCAAGCCTCGCAGAATCGAGATCGTATCTTCGACGTTCGGCTCCTGCACAATGACCGGCTGAAAGCGTCTTTCCAGCGCCGCGTCTTTTTCGATGTGCTTATGATACTCGTCCAGAGTTGTCGCACCGACGCAGTGCAGTTCACCGCGAGCCAAGGCCGGCTTGAGCAGATTGGAAGCATCCATTGCACCTTCCGCGTTTCCGGCACCGACGACCGTGTGCAGTTCGTCGATGAACATGATGATCTGGCCGTTGGACCCTGTGACTTCCTTCAGGACAGCCTTCAGGCGGTCTTCGAACTCGCCGCGATACTTCGCCCCCGCCACCAGCGCGCCCATGTCGAGCGCGAAAATTCGTTTGTTCTTCAGGTTCTGCGGCACGTCGCCCAGCACGATGCGATGCGCCAGCCCTTCCACGATCGCCGTCTTGCCAACGCCCGGTTCTCCGATCAGTACCGGATTGTTCTTTCGACGTCGCGAGAGCACCTGGATGACCCGGCGTATCTCCGTGTCGCGTCCGATCACCGGATCGATCTTGCCCTGACGAGCCAGTTCGACAAGCTCCTTGCCGTATTTCTCCAGCGCCTGATACTTTTCTTCGGGATTCTGATCCTGCACTGTCTGACCTCCCCGGACACTCTTCACTGCCTCCAGCACATCTTTCTCGTCCGCACCGTTCATCTTCAACAGTCGTTTGACCTGGTCTTCAACCTGAGTCAGCGCAATGAGAAGATGTTCGGTTGACGTGTACTCGTCGCCCATCGAATCCGCTTGTTTCTGCGCCGCGGTGAGCACCTTGACGGCTTCTGTTCCGGCACCGACGGGTTCGTCAGTCGGCGGAGACTGGGGCAGTCGCTGCAATTCGCCGTCGACCATTTTTTCCAGTTGAGCCACCTTGACGCCGAGCTTCTGCAGAATCGGCATCACAATCCCGCCCTCTTCATCCAGCAGAGATCTGAGCAGATGCAGCGGTCGGAGCAGGCGATGCTGCTTCTTCTCCGCCAGCTCCTGAGCTCGCTGAATGGCCTCTGACGCTTTGACAGTCAGCTTTCGGGGATCAAACGCCATGAACTATGCTCCTCTACTGTTGTCTCCCGGCGCGCCGGGACTCAGCCAGCTGGAATTCTTGTTCCCCAACACCGGTGAGCAGTTTCCGTGCCTGACAATTCGGGAAGTGTCGATTGAGAGCCGCAGCTACAGCTGAAATCAGCCGACAGCGCTAGCTGCGGGCCGAAGATCACCAGCGTTTCACGGGCAAAGGCCCGACGCTAGCGCGTTCGGCTGAAGTTGAGTCCGCGCCACCCGGTTTACCCCGTGGCGCAAGAACCTTA
>JANNGQ010000525.1:0-5244 GCA_031403975.1 Planctomycetota bacterium | reverse complement strand
ATTAACCTAAAGTGCTTTCAGCAAAGCCTTTAGCTTCAGGAGTTTCGCAGCGGAAAGCTGTTGAGCTCCTTCTGTTCCCCCCACTAATGCACTGTTTCGTGCATGAGTGAGTTTCAGCACATCAATGTCATGCTGTTATGTCATGCCGTGAGTAATTCGAACTCCTGTTCCCGGAGACCGCATCCGACGGCACTCTCAGAATACAACAAAAAAATTGCCGGATTCGCCTTGACGTCGACGGTCGGCGATTATAAACCTAACTTATTAGGTTAGTTGTTAAGGCAGAAGGAACGACATGACGCACGCACCGACCGATCGAGAGCTGGAAATCCTCAAAGTACTCTGGGAAATCCAGGAAGGTTCTGTGCGAGATGTCCACTCGCGACTGTTTGACATTTCAGGACTTCACTTCAACACGATTCAAACTCAGCTGCGAATCATGGACGAGAAGGGTCTCGTTGCTCAGCGTCGTGAGGGCCGAACGCTGCTCTATCGGCCCGTTTGCACGCGAAAGCAGGTCTCGTCGCGATTTCTGCACCGGGTTTATGACGGTGCAGTCGGCGAACTGATGCTGAATATGCTGAGTACGGAAAAGCTCTCAGAACAAGAACTACGTGATCTCGAATCCCTGATTGCGGACGCCCGGAAGAACAAGGCTCGCAAGAGCAGAAAGGACAACTGAGATGTGGAATAATGCTTCGATCTCGTGGCTGCTGCAGTCGACGCTTTCGTGTGGGGGCATTCTGGGGATTGGCTTCATTGCCATCCGCCTGTACCGTGAACCTGTCTATCGGATTGGCGTGATTCGCTGGACGTTTGCCGCCTGTCTCCTCGTGCCGCTGATTCGCCAGAGTGAATTGCTGCCGTCGATTCCGTTACAGATCCTGCCGGGCGAAGCGCCGGAGATTCAGCCCATCGGCACGCACACAACCGCAGCGGGCGTTCCGCAGCCGGACCACTTGCATTCGGCCACCAGCCTGTCCGGATTGGACGCCTCTGAGAGAACGGTCCAATTGAAGAATGTCGCGAGTCATGAAGACCCAATCTCGACTCGCACCGCTGCAGTAAGCCCGGCTGTTGGTCTGACCTGGATTTCTGGTTTCCAGCTGGCCTACCTCGGAGTGCTCTGTGGAATCGCCATCTACTGGATCGTGGGATTACATCGTCGTCGTCGGATCGAACGCTCGTCGGTTCCCGCGAGTGTCCAGGTTCGTGAGGTCCTGTTGTCGATTGCGGGCGATCACGCAACTTCGCACGTGCGGTTAATGGCCAGCGACCAGATTGATACGCCCGTCATGTGGGGCATTTGGCGTCGGACAATTGTTGTTCCGAGACGCCTTGCCGACGCCGTTCATTCGAGTGAACTCCGCTATGGACTTGCTCATGAATGGTCTCACGTGCTGCGTGCTGACTTTGCAGCGTACGCTTTCAGCAATCTGCTCAAGCTCGTTTGCTTTCAGCAGCCGCTTTATTGGCTGATGCGAAAAGAACTCATGCTCTGTCAGGATTATCTGGCGGATGCTTTTGCTGCCGCACAGGGAGCGCAGGCCGAGGACTACACCGACTTTCTGGTTTCGCTGGCGCGAAAGCGTAAGTCACCCGAGTTTGTTCACGCATTGGGCGTCTGTGACCGTCAGTCCCGGCTGTTGAAACGAGTACGAATGCTCTTGTCACGCGAGACTCCATTTCTTCAGAAGCAGCACGGCACGCACACGCTGTTCACCGCCGTTGTCACTGCGACTCTCATCGTTGCTCTGGGCACAGTACGGCTCATTGCCGAATCCGACAACGACCCGGCACCTCTGCCGGTTGTTGATCAGCAAACAAAGCCGGTCGAAGACAAATCGGCACTCCCGGAATCGATTACGTACTCCGGACAGGTAGTGGATCACGCCACGGGAAAGCCGATTGCAGGTGTCGTTGTTGAAATCCGCCGCAGCCTGAATGTCGATCCCGTGACTCGTGAATGGAAGGATCTCGAAACCACTCAACACACATCAGACGAATCGGGCAAATACAGTTTCACGCTTCCTCCGGAACAGGTCGCGGAGCGGTCGTTGTATCTGGAAGTCGATGCCGTTCACCCGGACTATCAGCCCAAAGGACGAAGTGGATACTCCCATTCGATGATTCTCAAGAACATCGAACAGGGAGAGCCGCCGTTCTATTCGACAATCAAACTCCGCAAGGGTGATCCTGTTTTTGGGACGGTGCTCACACCTGCCGGGACTCCCGCTACCGGTCTGAGGGTCTTCGCATACACAAAAGGGCCGAGCAAGGAACTCACCATTGAAAGCGGCGCGTTCCAGTGGGCGCCACCAGGCGAGCCTGGAACGTTTCGCGTCGTCTGTGCGACACCAGGCGATGGCGTGATCTGGATTTTTACGGATGACTTCAGTCCGATGGCAGTCCGAATCGGGGAGCGACGCGGCGATCTGGGATCATTCCGCCTGCAGGAAGGCACACGAATCTCGGGGAGGGTACTCAATGCAAAGGGGCAGCCGGTCTCCAGCGTTGCAGTCGTACTGGAACGCCAGGGCGATGGTGAAGAAGCCGACGAGTTTCTTGGACACAGCTCCGTGGGTAATCAAATTCGGGCGTCAGCAATGACGGATACGGAAGGGCGATTTCAGCTCACTCCACTTCCGCCCGGAAAATATCGGGCTACGATCGAGGATCACTTCTCTGTCCCCGGCTTAAATGATTGGCCATCGGAAAAACTGAATATCGATGACGTGTTTGTACCGATGGAGCTCACGCTCACGTCGGAAGAGATTCCCGATCCCATCGAGATCCAGGCGGTTCCCCACATCGTGGTGCGCGGGAGATTCTTCGGCAGCGATGGAAAACCGCGGGCCAGTCACGAGCAGCACCTCTTTGGCAAGGTCAACGGTGGTTTCGTGTTCTCGACGAGCACTCGTCCCGGCGACGACGGCTGGTTTGAATTCAAGGTGCCACACGGTATTGAAGAGGCGCGGCTGAATTTCATGACAAACGAACACAGTGCATTGCGATGGCGTCTGCGTCCCGATGAGCCGCTCCAACATGGAAGTGAAGCACCGCTTGGCAAACTCGAAGAGGATTTCACGACTCTGGAGATCGTGCGGTACACCGCCCCCATCCTTCTTGTCAAAGCCGTTGATGAGGAAGGAAACGAGGTGCCGGAATTCACACTGAACAGCCGTTACAGGACGAACGCAGATTCTAAAGGCGGCCGATTTGTTTACGGAGGAGACGTGAATTTTGAATCCCAGCCGGACGGTCGAAAGCGATCATCTCAACTCCTCCCGGATGAAGAATTGACTGTCACAATCTCGAAGGACGGCTTCACGAGCGAGCCGCAAACTGTGTCGTTGAAGGAAAGTGAAACGAGGGAACTCGTCTGTGTACTAAAGCCCGGGGCAGGACCGGAGGCTGAGAAACAGCCCGATTGAAAGCCCCCATTTTTCAACCATCACAGGGAACAGTTCAAAGGAAACGGTTTATGATCGGCCATTTCCGAATCTGGATGCCGATGGCTGCTGCGTGCATGCTGGCTGTTGTGGTGCCGATTCCGGTTCTTGCACAAGCTCCGAAAGTTCAGACGGATGCCGATCCAGAGCCGCAGGTGGATGTTGTGGATTTCGAACGGCATGTCGCTCCGTTGCTGCTGAAATACGGTTGCAGTGCAGGTGCGTGCCACGGCGCGGCTGAGGGGCAGGCTGGATTTCGGCTCAGCCTGTTCGGACACGACCCTCAGTTTGATTTCGAATCCATCACGACAACGGAATCGCAGCGCATTGACGGCAATAACGACGCAACCCTGCGGGACTCTTGTGGTTGCTTTTCAGGCAGCGTCGCTCGTCGGCGGCGATTCCTGATGACCGGTTCGGCCGGCATCTTTGGCAGTCCACTGGCCTGCTTCATGCAGAGTGTCTGTCACGCGGCTTCTCGTCCATCGGAAAAGAGTCGCGCTTTGATCCTGATCTGGCTGGACGGAGCACCTTCGACAATCGACATGTGGGATCCAAAGCCGAACGCGCCCGACGCGATTCGTGGTGAGTTCTCCGCGATTCAGACCTCGGTTCCCGGAGTGATGTTCAGTGAGCACCTGCCAAAAATGGCGGGCATGATGGATCGTTGCACGCTGATTCGTTCAGTGCACCACAGCATTCCGGAACACGGACCGGGAGCACAATACATGCTGACCGGTCACCCTCCTTCACCGGCGCTGGTTTATCCGTCGCTCGGTTCTGTGATCGCACGGCTGTCCGACGACGAGACTTCAATTCCGCCTTATATGGCCTTCAACAATCCAGCCGCGGGCGGCGCAGGGTATCTGGGTTCCGCCTGGAACGCATTCGAACTTACGTCCAGTGAAAACGGTCTGCCACCGGGTTTGTCGCTCGGCGCTGAGCAGGATGCTGACCACTTCGCGAAACGTCTGGCTCTGCGAGACGCATTCGATCGCGGGCTGGGTGATCTCGAATACGATGCGACCGCCTCGGGGCTGAAACGATTCCAGAAGAACGCGGTCAGGACACTTCAGGAGGATTCCCTTAGAAAGGCTCTTAACCTCAGCACAGAACCTCCGGAAATTCGCGAGCGATACGGAGAGCGATCTCAGCTCGGACAGGATTTGCTCAGGTCTCGCCGACTTGTAGAAGGCGGCTCGCGATTTGTCACCGTGGGATTCGGCGGCTGGGATACTCATAAAAATAATTTCACTCAGCTGCGGAGCACCCTTCTTCCTCAACTCGACGCCGGGTTCGCCGCCCTCATGACGGATCTGCACGAACGTGGACTGCTGGATTCGACGATCGTCTGCTGCGGAGGAGAGTTTGGGCGAACGCCAAATATCAACGGCCAGGCCGGTCGTGACCACTGGTCCCGCTCGTTCGCGGTGCTCCTCGCCGGAGCTGGACTGCGTCCCGGTGTGGTCCACGGTGCCACAGACGAAAGTGGCGGCGAAAGGCCAGTTCCCGCATCAGCAGAACCGCAGCGGCCGCGAAACCTGAGACTTGCCTGGCCTCGGAATTGAGATGCCGGATTTGCAGTGTTTGCTGATAAAGTGCACACGGCGGTCAGAGTCGCGTATCTGAGCAAACTTGAATTTCCGGATGTACGTCGTGGCGGTTGCATCCGATTTGACAATGTTCTTGACGCCGCCGTCGGCGGTGTTTCGTTGTTCTTTTCATCGAAAGGGCTACAACGGCTGGTCTTCGAAACAGAAAACGCCGCACCCAAACGCAGGACAAGTTCCAC